>PMLN01000262.1 GCA_003158885.1 Anaerolineae bacterium | reverse complement strand
ACGGATTGGACGGATCCTTCGGCGGAATTGCACGGAGAAAGCATTAAAAAATCCGTGTTCAAAATGTTTTAATCTCGGCGATTCCCAATGAGCCAACGTAATATCAGAGATCTTTTTGACTTTGTGTACTTGGTGTCCTTCGTGGTTAGATAAGTTCCTTGTAAAAACTTACGATCAATTTGTGCATTCCCATTTCAGCAAGGCCATGATAGACTTTTTCGAGGTCAGCCATAAGGCTGACCTTTTATTGATAACACCAGAAACGGAGAGACACTTATGAGTTTTGTTCAAACAATTTTGTTGGGCGCGATCGCCGGTTTTACCATTTATTTGGGCCTGCCCCTCGGGCGGATCAAAAAAATCCCGGAGGGGACCCGCACCTTCCTTTCGATGCTTTCGGCGGGCATCCTGCTCTTCCTGTTGTTCGACATCCTGTCCAAACTTAGCGAGCCCATCAAAGCGGCCATTATACAAAGCAAAGACTATACGCAATTTTTCATCTTACTTGGTATTTTTATTTTGGGATTTGGCATTGGGCTACTCGGCCTGATCGCCTTCGAACAGCGCTTCATGCGCTCCCAACCGGGCGTCGCTCAATCCATCAACCCAACCCGCCTGGCCCTGATGATCGCCATAGGCATCGGACTGCATAATTTTTCCGAAGGGCTGGCCATCGGGCAATCTGCAGGACGCGGCGAGATCGGTTTTGCCGCCCTGCTCATCATCGGCTTTGGATTGCATAACGCCACGGAAGGCTTCGGCATCGTCGGCCCGTTGATCGGTGAGAACCGTCCGTCCTGGGGCTTCATCGGCCTGGCCGGTTTAATCGGGGGCGGCCCCACTTTTCTGGGGACACTGATCGGATATTATTTGCTTTCCAATGCCATGTTCGTTTTATTCCTCTCGCTGGCGGCCGGTGCGCTGGTTTATATCATCGGCGAACTGCTGAATTTAAATCGCCGCCCCGGAACAAGATTCCCTGCAGGCTGGGGACTCTTCGCCGGTTTTCTATTCGGTTATCTGACGGATTTGATCCTGACCATCGCGGGCGTGTAGGGGCAGGTTTTACGCCTGCCCGTTTTACACCTGCCCGTTTTACGCCTGCCCCTCTTACACCTGCCCCTCTTACACCTGCCCCTACAAAAGATTCGTTCGTTCGATCTTGAACGGGGTGCCATCTAGCAGAGTTTCATCGAACTCGCGTGCGGCGAGGTGACCCGAGAAGACGGCCTGCGCGATGATGTTCGGCGCTTCGGCATCACCGATGAGGCGCAGGGAGTGAAGCCGGCCCTCGTCCAAGGCGGGCTTCAATTGAGCATAAAGCGAATCGTTCGAGATGCGATCCGTCACCAACACCACTGCATCCTTTTCCAATTCGGTTGAGGCCCCTGTGATGGTTGAAGATATCCTAACCGAATCCGCACTTATCGAATCCAAAACATGCTGGACATGGATCTTGACGCCCAGCTTCAACAGCTTGCGCTGGATGCGTTCCTGTTCCAGGGTATATTGCGACCAATACGAAACCAGCGGCGCGGGTGTGACCAGGGTAACCTCACAACCTTGCGAGGCCAATAACTCGGCCAGCACGCCGCCCATGTAATAGTGATCGTCATCGTAGAGGATGACTTTCCCTAAAGGCAATTTTCCGTCCATTAAATCGTCCAGTGAAAAAACATTCTTCAGCTCGCAGCCGCGGATGGGTTTCGATAAAGTCCGGCCCAAGCCGTCACGCCGCCAGGCTGCGCCGGTGGCAAGGATGATATTCTGCGCGCCGCTTTCAATAATCTCCGTAGAGATCATCGGGCTGGAGGGATAGACGGAAATGTTTTTCATTTTCCCGATCTGGGTCAAGCGCCAATCCACGACACGCCGCCATTCGTTGAGACCGGGCAGAGCTGATTCACGCAGGACGCGCCCGCCGAGTTCCTTGCGAACTTCCAGCAATGCCACTTCATAGCCGCGCTGACCCAGGGCACGCGCGGCTTCCAAGCCCGCCGGCCCTGCGCCGATCACCATGATCTCCTGGGCGCTCTTCTTCGGAGCAATAAGCTCTGGATGCCAGCCGCGCCGCCACTCCTCGCCCATGCTTGGGTTTTGCGTGCAGCGGATGGGCACAAAACGCGTATCGCCGGTCACGCAAATGTTGCAGCCGATACATTCGCGAATATCCTCGATGCGCCCCGCCTTGATCTTGGCCGGCAGGAACGGATCGGCAATCGAAGGCCGCGCCGCACCAATCAAATCCAGGACGCCGCGCCGGAGCGCCGAGACCATCGAATCAGGCGAGGTATAACGCCCCACGCCGACCACAGGCTTGGTGGTCAACTGCTTGACAAAGGAAATATATTTTTCCTGAAAGCCCTCGCGTTCAAAACGCGAAGGCGATGAATCATTGCTCCAATTGCTGACGTTCACATCCCAGAGATCGGGAAGCTCAGCCAGCAAGGCCACCACGTCATGGCCTTCGCCCTGTGAGGTAAGCCCGTCCTCCCCCATCAACTCATCCACCGCAAAGCGCACCGCCACCGCGCAGGTATCGCCGACGGCTTCCTTCGTGTCCTGAATCAGTTCGCGCAGCAAACGGGTGCGATTTTCCAAACTCCCGCCGTATTCATCGGTGCGGTCGTTATAGCGGCGCAGGATGAACTGGGCGGCGGCGCTCATGCCATGACCGGCGTAACAATAAACAATGTCAAAGCCGGCGCGTCTGGCACGCAAGGCCGCCTGACGATGCCACTTTCTCAGGCTGCGAATATCCTCCTTATCCATGCGGCGCGTCTGCACGGGATCATAACCGGAGCCGCCGATCGTGCCCATCGAACGCGGCGCCAGTGAAGGCACGCGCGAATAGTAATTGGAGGCGTCAAGCCCGTTGTACGCCAGTTCGATGCCCGCCAACGAGCCATGCCTATGAACCGCTTCCGCCATGAGCGCCAAGGGGGGAATATCGTCATCGTCCCACAGCCGCCCCTCAAAATAAGGCGCAAGATCGCTGCTGTGATGGATTTCCACTTCCTCGGTGCAAACCACGCCCCAGCCGCCCTCGGCTTTCATGCCGCGCATGGCGGCCAGCCCAAGCGGCATACGATGGCCGAAGCCGTTGCAGTGCGGCACCTGATAAAAACGGTTGGGCGCGGTGACGGGTCCAATGCGAAGCGGTTCAAACAAAACATCATAGGGGTTGGCCATGATTCATTTCCTCTAAGCCATAAGAATATCATTCCATAACTCAAAGTGTCAAATGAGGAAATCGCCTGGGTGCGCTCGAAGAGGAAAAGTTAGAAGGTGAAAAGGTGAAAGGTTGAAGAGTGGAGATTGCCACGTCGGGGAAAACGCCCTCCTCGCAATGACATTTCAATACAGCGCATCTCCGTTCAGCGCGATGGATTTATGATTTCAATAGCGATGGAATTTTTTGTAACATTTCATCCCGCACCTGGCGAAAAACGAGCAGCCGTTCATCATCCGTGCCCGGTGCCTTGGCCGGATCGCGAAAGCCCTCGTGGAGGCGTTTACCGCGTCCCAGCCAGATAGGACATGCCTCGTTGGCTTCATCACAGACGGTAATTACCAAATCGAAATCCTGTTGGCGGAATTGCTCAACGCTTTTGGATTCGCCGCGCTGCTCGATCCCGATCTCACGCAGAACTTGAATCGCCAGCGGATGAATGAATCCGGCGGGATGCGTGCCTGCGGAAAATGCCTGCCACTCCGAGGAGTAACGGGCATTGACAATCGCTTCGGCCATCTGCGAACGGCAGGAATTGCCCGTGCACAGGAACAGCACACGTTTAGTCATGCTTGTGCGGGTGCCAGAATTCGTTATCCGTGTCGGTGATCTCGGTCAACTCGCCGGTGACAATGAAGACGGTGCGCTCGCAGATATTGGTAACGCGATCCGCGAAGCGTTCCAGGTTGTGCGCCACCCACAACAGCCAATTGGCACGTTCGATGGTCTTGGGATCGGCGATGATGAAGGTCATCAACTCACGGTAAATCTGGTTATAAAGGGCATCCACGATATCATCTTCAACAGGGATATTGCGGGCCGTTTCGATATCCTCGTTGACAAAAGCGGTCAGCGAACGATGCAGCATATCCACGCCTTTTTCCGCCATGCGGGGAATATCGATCAGCGGCTTGAGCAATTCCTCATCGCCCATGCGGATGTTGATGTTGGCGATGCCCTTGGCATAATCGCCCATGCGCTCCAATTCAGAAATGATCTCGAGGGTCGAAGCCAGCAGGCGCAGATCATGCGCCATGGGCTGCTGGGTGGCGATCAGGATCATCAACTCGGTTTCAATTGCAAAACGCTTCTTATTAATGGCGCGATCGCCCTCCAAAATCTGCTGGGCGGCTTTCAGATCGCGCTTCTTCAACGCTTCCACCGAGCCAATAATGGATTGCTCAACCATACTGCCAAGCATCAGCACATCGTCTTTAACCTGCTTGATTTCCGTCTCAAACGTTTTTCGCAACATAGGTTCCTCAACTGGTCTGGGAGGCAATTATATACTCATCCAAAGCGCCCGGTCACATAATCTTCGGTGCGTTTGTCCTTTGGGTTGGTGAAGATCACCTGGGTCTCATTGAACTCGATCATACGCCCGGCGCGGTGATCGTCGATCATCATCATGGCCGTGTAATCGGAGACGCGGGCGGCCTGCTGCATGTTATGCGTAACAATGATAATGGTGTAATCCTTGACAATGTCGCGCATCAATTCCTCGATGCGGAGGGTCGAGATCGGGTCAAGAGCGGAGGCCGGCTCATCCATCAGAATGACCTCAGGCTCCACAGCCAGGGCGCGCGCGATGCACAAACGCTGCTGCTGNNGGACTTCTCCACGATTTCGTTCAGATCGCTCCTGCGGCGAATGCCATATAAGCGCGGGCCAAAGGCGACATTGTCATAAATGCTTTTCGGAAACGGGTTGGGGCGTTGAAAAACCATCCCGACCCGGCGGCGGACATCCACCACATCCACGCCAGAGACATTGATGTTCTCACCATCCAAAATAACCTCCCCATCCATACGTGCGCTGGCGGTCAGATCGTTCATGCGGTTGAAGGCGCGCAGCAAGGTCGACTTCCCACAGCCGGAGGGGCCGATGATGGCAGTTATTTTGTTCGTCTGAATGGCGATATTGATGTCAGTCAGGGCGCGGAATTTCCCGTAAAAGACGGAGAGGTTTTTCAACTCCATCTTATTGAGCGATCCGGCATCCCGTATTTCTTTCTTTGAAACAGCAATTTTGGTTTCCATTTCGTCATCCTTGAAGCGCGCGTTTGCGTGACTCGACCCATAAACGCGCCGCGATTTCAATCAAAAGAACAAAGATCATCAAAACCAGGGCCACACCCCAGGATTGATCGATCCGTTCGGGATAGGGCTGTTGCGCATATTTCCACAGCGTCAGCGGCAGCGAATCCACCGGCTGGTTGACAATGCGTCCGATGATCATGAACAGGCTCTGATGCGTTTGAATCCCGCCCTGGACGATCTTACCGACATCATATTGCTCATTGCCCAAAGCCGTAAACAACAACGGAGCCGTTTCACCCACCGAGCGAGCAATGGCTAACAGAAAGCCGGTGATAATGCCGTTGAGGGCGGCGGGAAACATGACGCTCAATGAAGTTTTCCACTCCGGGGCGCCCAATCCCAACGAACCTTCGCGCAAGGTATGCGGAACCAGCTTGAGCATTTCCTCGGTGGTGCGGATGATGGTAGGCAGCATCAGGATGGCCAAAGCCAAGCCGCCCGCCCAGGCAGAATAATGTTTGGTAGGGACCACCAAGATGACATAGATAAAAAGACCCATCACAATGGACGGAACACCGGCAAGCACATCCGTACCAAAACGCAAGGCCACGCCCAGAGGAGTATTCGGATTACGGGCCACATAAAAGGCCGCCAGCACGCCGGGTGGAATGGCAAACAGGCAAGCCAGAATCGTTATGACCGCGGTGCCTTCAATCGAGAACAGAACGCCACCGCCCGCCATACCGAGCGGACGTGACAATTGGGTGAAAAAAGCCAGGTTGATCGTGCTTCCACCGCGATAAATTACGTAACCAACGATCCAGAACAAAGGGATAAGCGCCAAAAGAGTCAGCAAACCGGTAAGGGTGAGCATAACGGCGTTGGTAATCCGACGGCGCTGAGAATGCGCGACCTCGTTCCTTGCAATCAATTCCTGGAATCTGGTGGTGGTCATGCGCGCGCCTCCTGCGGCGTGCGCCGCGCCACCTGCCAGACAAGAAAGCGCGCGATCAAATTAAGGATCAACGTGATGACAAATAATGTAAGCCCAATCTCGATCATGGCATCCGTGTGAAGTTGGGAGACCGCCTCTTTAAATTGATTGGCAAGCAAACTCGCCATGGTGGAACCGGGTTTGAGCAGGGAGTTCGTCGCTTCCAGCGAGTTTCCGATGACCATCGTGACGGCCATGGTTTCACCCAGGGCGCGGCCAAGCCCCAGAATGATCGCGCCAAGCATCCCGGAAAGACCATAAGGCAGTAATACCTGCCAGATCATTTCCCAACGTGTCGACCCCAACCCCATGGCAGCTTCACGCTGGCTATTTGGGATCGCGAGCAATACATCGCGCGTGATGGCCGCGATGGTTGGAATAATCATGATCGTGAGGATCATGGCAGCCGCCAGACGCGAAGAACCGCTCAATGGAATCGGCCCGGTAAAGAAGGAATTCAAGACCGGCACCTGGCCAAGGATAGCCAATCCCTCCCCTATTGGAACCACCACCTTGGGAAGGAAAACAAAGATGCCCCACAAGCCGTACACCACGCTCGGGATGGCCGCAAGCAATTCAATCATCCAGTTGAGCGGGAGGCGTAACGAGGGCGGACACAATTCAGCCAGAAAAATCGCTATCCCCACACTAATGGGAACCGCCAGAAGGATGGCAAGCAAGGAAGTCATCAGCGTGCTGTATATAAAAGCCCAGGATTGGAAAACACCCGATAAGGGATCCCAGGTTGCATTGGAGGTGGGAAGGATGAACCCCCAGCCAAGCTTGACGCGGGCATCGGCAGACTGCTGCCACAGCATCCAACCGATGGCAATCACAAGGGCAAGAACGAGAAGAGAGGCGAGGATAATCAACCCCGACCAAAGAACATCGCCATGATGGGTCGAGCGCTGAAAGCGCGCCAGCCAATGATTTTCCCGTGGAACAGAAATCTTTTTCATTACATATCGCTCGGTACAGAAATTTGGACAAGACAAAAAATTTCCATCATTGCGCATTCAGTTTTACACATGATGAGAAAAATTCCTCGGCCTGCCCATTATAAAGCCAATGGAGGGCCACTCTATGTTAGAGAGGCCCTCTATTGAAGATGGTGTAATTATTTGTCTAGTGTGTCATGACCGGCTGGCTGTTGCAAGTCACCTGGGCAAGCTTGGCAAGCGCAAGTTGTTGAACAGCAGACGGCATCGGAACGTATCCGAGCGCCTGGGCTCGATTGGTGGCAACCGGGCTGGTCAAAATCCAGTTGATATACTCGACGAGTTTGGAAGCCTTGACGCAATCGGTCATGCTGGTCTGGTGGATGATAATATAAGTATAACCCGCAATCGGCCAGGAACCAGCGCCCGAGCCATTCACAATCGTCGCCGTCAGTTGGGGCGTGAACGCATTGGCAAAGTCAGCCATGGCTGCCTTGGTGCTATCGGGCGAGGCACTGACCGTTTGACCGGCCTTGTTAACCATCTGTGCGAAGGGCAGTTTGTTGGAAACCGCATAAGCATATTCCACATAACCGATGGATTCAGGCGTGTTCTGAACGGCGACCGTAACACCCTGGTTGCCATTGCCGCCAACGCCGTTCCCAGCCTTGTCAGCAGGCCAATTGATGGTGGTGCCGGAGCCAGCAGTCCAGGCAGTGCTGAACGAAGTCAGAGCGGCGGTGAAGATGGCGGTGGTGCCGGAGCCATCGGAGCGATGCGCCACAGTGATCGGCTTGGCAGGCAGTTTGGAAGCGATCTGAGGATTGAGGGCAGCGATGGCGGGATCATTCCACTTGGTGATGGTGGCATTGTAAATACCAACCAAGGTATTGCCATCCAGGATCAAAGCCGGGCCTTTGGGGTCCAGTTCGGGAATGTTATAGGTCATGACGGTCGCACCGGCCAGGAAGGGATACATTTGCAAATCTTTGCCGGATGTTGTTTCATCGGCGGTCAGAATCGCATCTGTACCCGCAAAATCAACGGTGCCATCAATGATGGCTTTCTTTCCAGCGCCTGAACCTGTACCCTGGTAATTAATTGCCACGGCGGGATCAACCAGCGGGAAAGCAAAGGCATATTCGCTCTCGGCGGGGGCCTGGAAAGTGCTGCCCGAACCATTAAGCGTAACAGAGCCTGGAGCAAGCGGCGTAGGCGTCGCCGTGGAGGCAGGAATCGCAGTCGCACCAGAAGCCTGGGTCATGGCTGGAGCGGTTGTCGCGGCCGGTGTGGCAACTGTGCCACAAGCCGCCAGCAGGAAGCTGAACGCAATTGTAACGAACACGAACGAACGAAGGAACTTAGACATTTCTTTCTTCTCCTTTTGAATTTATACAACTGCATCTTATCAAGCGCCTTTTAATATCAATGGAAGAATGGGTTAATATCTTGTTAAAGATAATGAAGTTAGAAAGTTTAAAGGTTTGAAAGTTGGGAGGTTTGCCGGTGAAATAAAACTGCCCGTCCGTTGCGCGGGCAGGCAGTTCCAATAAGAGAATGATAAGATTATCAACAAAACGGTCAGCCTTTTTTATTCGGAATAGCTAACTCAAAAAAGGGGATGGACAAATTTTCATCCCAGGGCCAGGTATTGAGATCGGTCAAGGCGCGGTAGGCGGTCAAGTCCAGATGCAGAGGCGTCACGGAGACATAGCCTTCGGCCAAAGCACCGATATCAGTGCCGCGTTCGGCCAGGCCGGTGGGCGCATCACCACCGATCCAATAGTACGGACGGCCGCGCGGATCAATACGCTCATCGAGACGGCTGTGATACACACGCAAGCCCTGGCGGGTCAGACGAAAACCTCGGATTTCTTCATCGCGCAGGAAAGGTACATTGACGTTCAACAAAATTTCAGGCGGCAGACCATTTTCAATGGCATGGCGCACCACTTTTCCGGCGGCACGCGCCGCAGGGCCAAAATCCAGGCTGCCGATATGACCTTCGACCGTTTCCAATGAAACTGCGATACCGGGGAGGTTGGCAATTACCGCTTCCATGGCGGCGGTCACCGTGCCGGAATAGGTGACATCGTGCCCGAGATTGGCGCCCACATTGATACCGGAAACCACCAGATCAACCGGCTCTTTGAAATAGCCCAAGGCGGCCAGTGAAACACAATCCGAGGGTGCGCCATCGCTGGCATAGGCCAGGGTTCCATCGGCAAGCTGAACTTCCTTGACGCGCAGGGCGCGATCGAGGGTCTTGACATGTCCGCCGCCCGACCAGTTGCGGTCCGGCCCAAGAATACTTACCTTTCCGTACTTACGCATTTCCTGCACCAGCGCCAGCAAGCCGGGCGCCAGGACACCATCATCATTCGTAACCAGAATATGTTTTTCCATTAGCTTCCCCGATCATTCAAATATTGCCGGCGCTTCTGAAGCACATCCACGCCAAAGACGGCCAGAGTGAAGAGCATCGTCATCGTCAAAAATATAAAATCCATATTTACCTTTTTCCTTTACTATCAATATCCATCTTATCCCCGAACCATTAACAGCGGCCTAAAAATCTGTTAACATCTGGTAAAGACATTTTCGGGTCTGTTTAAAACATAAGAGCCCGGAAGGAGGCCGGGCCCTTACGAAAAGAGGAGGAGAAAGATTCCAGCAGGTGAATCATGCGCCAGGCCGCGCCTTAGAACAGTCTAACAAATGCAAGACAAATATGGAAACTCAGGCTCTCGGGATGGTGAAGAAAAACGTGCTGCCGCGCCCTTCGATGCTATCCACCCAAATCCTGCCCTGGTGCGCTTCCACAATATGCCGTGCAATGGATAGCCCCAAGCCGGTGCCGCTGCCGGAGCGCGATTTATCCACACGATAGAAACGTTCAAAGACACGCGAGACATCCTCCGCCGGAATCCCAATGCCCGTATCCTTAACCCCAAAGCGGATGCCATCCGAGGCGGACTCTGCCAAAAGAACCACCTCGCCACCCGGATGCGTGAACTTGACCGCGTTGTGGATCAAGTTAACCAGAACTTGTTCCAGACGATTCTGATCGGCGCGGATATTAGGCAAGTCATCCGGACATTCGACACGCAAGAACAGCCCGGCGCGCTCCGCCTGCTGTTTCATGCGATCACAAGCTGAAACCAATAATTTTACGGGTGAAATGGGCGCAAGATTCAGGGCCACCTGCCCCGACTCGATGCGCGAGAGATCGAGCAATTCCTGCGTCATCTGGGTCAAGGCATCCACTTCGGTGACGATGCGGCTCAAGAAGCGCGGCCCCGCTTGCGGGTCTGAAAGAGCGCCGTTCTGCAAAGTCTCAGTGAGGGCCTTGAGGGAAGCCAGGGGCGTGCGGAGTTCATGCGAGATATTGGAAATGAAGTCGCGGCGGACGGTTTCCAGGCGGCGGACGCGCGTCAAATCCTGCACCAGCAAGAGGCTTCCGCCTGTGTTCTTATCGGGAATGACAACCAACTGAAGGAACTGGCGGCGCGCCGGAAGTTCCACCGATTCGGTCTGTAACTCCATGTTCTGCCTGGAACGCTGCCAGGCCTCCACCAACCGGTGATGACGGACCACTTCAACGATGGTGCGATGGAGGGGATCGGGGGTCTCGAACAATTTCCGTGCGGCAGGGTTGGTAAATTGAATCAAGCCGTCTGCATCCACGATCAAGAGGCCGTCGGTCATTTGATCGAGCACGGCAGCAAGACGGGAGTGTTCAGCGTTCAAGCTGGCAAGCTGGGAAGCGAAGTTCGAGGCCAGAGAGCGAACCGCGCTGGAAAGCTCATCAAGCTCCTGAACCTGATCGGGCAGATTCGAGGGGTCTTTTTTACGGAGGGCGCGGGCATATTCATTAAGTTGACGGTGCAAGGTAAAGTAGCGCCAGGCAAACCCCAGGGCGAGCAGCAGAAAAAGGAGGAGAAGAAAAATGGAAACGATGGTCATAATAAAACGCAAAACGAAAAACGCAAAGGAAAGATGGCGCTTTTAGGTTTTGAGTTTAGCCTTCGAAGCGATAGCCGCCGCCGCGCACCGTCACAATGCGTGTTGGCACAGAGGAATCCAGCTCGATCTTCTGCCTGAGCCAGCGCACATGGACATCCACCGTGCGGCTGTCACCGATGAAATCCCAGCCCCACACACGCTCAAGGATGAATTCGCGCGAGAGCATCTGGCTCTTATGCTCGGCAAAGAAAAGAAGCAATTCGTATTCCTTGGGCTTAAGCTGGAGGGGCTTGCCATCCAGAACCACCTCGCGGCGCGTGAGGTTGATGATGAGATTACCGAAGGTCAAGGTTTCATGAGGAGGAGCGGAGACATCCCTGGCGCTCTGCATTTCCTCGCGCAACATGCGGGTACGCCGCAACTGGGCCTTGACGCGCGCCAGCAGTTCACGCATGGAAAAAGGCTTGGTCAGGTAATCGTCGGCGCCGACCTCGAGTCCGACCACGCGATCAATTTCATCGTCGCGGGCGGTAAGCATCAGGATGGCAGTGGTCATTTCCTTGCGCAGGATACGCGCCACCTCAAAGCCGTCCATTTTGGGAAGCATGATGTCCAGGATGATGAGGTCGGGTTT
>PMLN01000074.1 GCA_003158885.1 Anaerolineae bacterium | reverse complement strand
CCAGGGCGGACTGCATCGCAAAAAAATGAATCAGAAAGTCCTGCACATTGCAGAAGTCTTGAACCATCAATGAAACCTCCATCGGAAGTCATCTTCGTCAAGGTCGGCAATGGGCGCTTGGCGCTCTATCACCGCCCGGGCCGCGGCATGTTCGCTCACCTGCGAAAGCTGGGCTGTACGCATGTCGTCACCCTGCTCAAGGAGAGCGAAGGCGCTGAGCGTATTGGCGGATTGGCGCAGGCCGCCGGACTGGAATGGATTTGGCTTCCGGTTCCCAATGGGAATCATCCCGAAGGTGAGGTTCATGACCGCATGATCCAGAGTCTGCCGCAGCTTTCAGGGCTTTTGGATGAGGGCAAATCTCTCTTGATCCATTGCTCGGCCGGAGTCCATCGCACGGGCACGCTGGCATACGGCCTGCTGTGCTGGCGCGGCCTGGGCGAAAAACAGGCCCTCGAAATCATTCGCCGCACACGCCCGGAAACGGCAGAAGGGATGGGGACAAAACGTATGCGCTGGGGGAATGAGAATGCACATGCGGTTCGATCCTGGAAGCCGGCCTGGCTGGAAGTCATCCAGAGGCGGATTCAAAATATCTTTGGGATGCGAAAGGGGAGGATCAATTCATGAGACATCTATCTAAAGGACTCACCACGGAGAACACAGAGAGCACAGAGAAAAAATATGGGTCACGGAGAAAAATGAAAGAAAAAAATTCTGTGTACNNTTTGTGTCCTTCGTGTTTAATTTTGAATCAGAAAGTTGTTCATATGGCTGAGATACTGAATCATCGTTAGGCAGGTCTACAATGTATAACCGTTCTGCGACAATCTATGATGCCATCTACCGCTCACAAGGAAAAGATTATGCTGCCGAAGCTCAAAAGATATGCGCACTGATCGAGCAGCATAAACTATCCAACGGCAAATCACTTTTGGATGTTGCCTGCGGTACGGGCGACCATCTTGCTTATTTGCAACAGGATTTCAATGTGGAAGGACTCGACAACTCGAAGGAGATGCTCGACGTTGCACACAACAAATTTCCTGATCTCCATTTTCACCTGGCAGACATGGTTGATTTTGAAATTGATCATTCTTTTGACGTGATTACGTGTTTGTTCAGTGCGATCGGTTATGTACAAACGCTGCCGCGCCTGAACCAGGCAATGAGAACCATCGCAAAGCATCTCCGTCCAGGCGGCATGACGATTATCGAACCGTGGTTTGGACCGGGGGATCTGGATGTAGGCAAGGTTCATGCGGCTTTTGTTGACGAACCGGGATTAAAGATTGCACGTATGAACATCAACAGAGTGGAAGGAAAAATGTCTTATCTGGATTTTCATTACATGGTTGGGATGCCCGCAGGGATTGAGTATTTTACCGAAACGCACGCCATTGGGCTTTTCTCCCATGAAGAATATCTGCAAGCCGTCCAGGATGCAGGGCTAAAAGTTGTTCACGATAAAGAGGGATTGGATGGGCGTGGACTTTATATCGGCGTGAAACAAAGGGTATTTGATGACTCCAACTCTATTTAAAAAACGCATTCGTCAATCCATTTCCGATGAAGCCTTGCAGATCGCCCTGGATAATAACGCCCAGCGCCGCGTCCAGGGACGCATCACCGCCTTCGCGTCCCTGCCCGATTGGCAGGCGCGCCGCCAGCGCGCACATGCCGTGCGGGCCGAGGTCATCACTCATCTCGACCAATATCTCGCACAATTCATCGCCAAGGTTGAAGAGAATGGGATCATCGTTCACCGCGCACAGGATGCCGCTCAAGCCGTGAAACTTGTGCTGGACCTGGCAGAAAATTCACCGCAAGGGAAAAACGAAAAAAACTTGGTGCCCCTTGGTGACCTTCGTGGAAAAAAACTTTTCGCCAAATCAAAATCCATGGTCAGCGAGGAGATCGAGCTCAACCACGCGCTCGAGGCGGCGGGACACCGCGTGGTCGAGACCGACCTCGGCGAATACATTGTCCAACTGCGCGGCGAAAAACCCGCCCACATCATCACGCCCGCCGTGCATTTGCGCCGTCACCAGGTGGGAGAACTCTTTCACGAGAAACTCGGCATCCCCTATACCGAAGATATCTCCACGCTCACGGATACGGCTCGCAAAGTTCTGCGCCAGGTTTTCCTGACGGCGGATGTGGGCATCAGCGGGGTGAACTTTGGCGTGGCCGAAACCGGAACCCTGTGCATCGTCACGAACGAAGGCAACGGACGCATGGTCACAACGATGCCGCCCCTGCATATTGCGCTGATGGGCATGGAACGCATCCTGCCTACTTTGGATGATCTGTCTTTGATGCTTTCGCTCCTGCCGCGTTCTGCCACCGGGCAAAAGCTCAGCGTTTATACCCAATTGATCCATGCGCCGCGCCGTAGAGGTGAAATGGATGGCGCGCTGAACAGGCATCTGATCATCGTGGACAATGGCCGCTCGCGGCTACAACATTCCGATTTGCAGGAAGCCTTGTACTGCATCCGCTGCGGCGCCTGCCTGAACGCCTGCCCGGTCTTCCGTGAATTGGGCGGACATGCCTATGTGGGCGCGGACGGTTCGATTGCGCCGTATCCGGGGCCGATCGGTTCCATCGTTTCGCCAGGCTTATTGGGCCTGGAACAATTCGGGCATTTGGCCCAGGCTTCATCGCTGTGCGGCGCCTGCAAGGATGCCTGCCCAGTGGATATTGACCTGCCGAAGTTGCTGACGAGGGTCAGGGCGGGAGACCCTCACCCCAACCCCTCTCCCATTGAAGGGAGAGGGCAGGGTGAGGGCATCGGCCTCTCCCTCATGAGCCGGGTCGGCTTGCGAGTTTATGGCCGGATTGCCTCCTCGCCGCGCCTGTTCACCCTTTCTCAAAAGTTGGCCGCAGTCGGGACAAGGATCGTTTCGCCGTTTTCAACGTGGCTCTGGATGCCGGCTTTCACCGGCTGGGGTTATAGCAAGGATTTTCCGCGCTTTGCAACCAGGACGTTTCGAGACAGATTCCAAGCACAAGGCCAGAAAATGAACCGCGAAGCTCGCGAAGACCGCAAAGATTGCTTTTTTTCTGGTATCCTGCGCGTTGAAAAAATGAAAGAACATACGCTCAGCATGGATGTGGAGAAGGCCATAGCTTCGCACTCCGAACCGTTCGAGGCCAAGGTTTTCACATCGCGAACGGAAAGGCAAAGTCAGGAGACTTTGCACTCCGAGCGATACGAGGTTGAACGATTCAGCGAAGAACTGACTGCGGTCGGCGGAAAAGTTTATCAACTTAAACAAACGGAATTGACCGCCCGCTTGATCGCTTTTCTGAAAGAAAATCAGATCGAGGCGGCCATGCTGTGGGATGCCATCCCAGGCCTGGATGAATCGGCTTTAGCGGAAGCCGGGCTGAGGCTGGAAAGAGGCCCTAATCCTACTTTGAAAGCCGGGCTGACGGGTGCGCTATCCGCCATTGCAGAGACCGGCACGCTGGTGATCCACTCCGGGCAGGGGCGGCCTCTGGGCGCTTCCCTACTGGCGGAATTTCACATTGCGATCATACGCTCTTCGCAAATCGTACCCTCGCTGGAGGAAGCACTGCGAAATAATGAAGTGCGGAACGCCTCGGCGCTGGCACTGATCACGGGGCCTTCACGTACGGCGGATATCGAAATGACACTGACCATCGGCGTGCATGGCCCCAAGGAACTGCACGTGTTCATCGTGGGGCCGGATTAATAAATATGGCCTTGTTCAAAGTCCATGTTGAATCTACACTATGCCATTTTTTCAACGCGAAGAACGCCAAGCACGCCAAGGTTAATTGGTTTTTCTTCGCGAACTTTGCGTTCTTCGCGGTTCAGTCTTCCGGTTCGTTTCCTGGATTTGAAAAAGCCATGACCGGATCAACGATCTCAATGGACTAAACGGGAATGGCCAATAAGCGTAATCTCTATCTCCTTCTCTTCCTGACCGCGGTTTCCCTGGGCGCGGCCTACCTCGTCTATCGCGCCACCTCCGTCGCTGGGTCGGGCGTATCTGCGTACGGGGGCAATTGATTTATTCACCACAGAGCGCACGGAGAAAACCGAGAAAAGAAGAAGGAAGCGGGATTCGTTATTCGTTATTCGGGAATGGGGATTGATGAAAGGATGAAGGGAAAAAACTCTGTGTGCTTCGCGAAGCATGCAAAGCGCTCGTGTGTTCTGTGTTGAGATTTAAAGCAAGTTGACGAGTAAATAAGTGGATGATACAATCCCGCCCGCTTTGATATGGAAGGATGCATCCTGCTGCATATCATGCGTAGTTCGCCCCCATCGTCTAGGGGTCCAGGACGAAGCCCTCTCAAGGCTTAAACTGGAGTTCGAATCTCCATGGNNTGGGGGCACCTCTTAACCGCCTGATAAAGGCGGTTTTGCGTTTAAGCAGATTGGTTGTTATAGAACCAAGCCCTGTAAACGCGTGGGCAATCCTGTCGTATAATAAACAAAAGGCGGGATAACCCCGCCAGACCAACGTGACCATTACCATTCTCTCCGCCCTTGAAAGCCATCTTTGGGAAACCGCCAATATTCTGCGCGGCAATCCGGTGGACCGTACAGAATGGAAAAGTTACAGCCTGCCGTTGATGTTCTTCAAGCGTGTCTGTGATGTATGGGATGAAGAATATGAAGAGAATTGTGCGGTAAGTATTTCCCACTACGTATCGAGGCTTATGAGTGAAGATAGTCCGCCTTTAGATGTGGCAAGTGAAGGTTTCAAAGCCGCATTGGGAGATGCACAAGAGGCCCAAGTACTGTGGCGAAACCAAATAACAAAATCGAGAACAATATAGTCGTTTGGTGAATAATGGACTTAAACCGTTTTGCGAGAGAGCAGCGCGATGATGATGTTGACTGGAAGGGAAGATTTTCTAAATCTGATATTGTATTTTTGAGTGGTGTCGATTTACAAAAATTTAAGCAAGATTTAGCCAATTACCTTTTTGAATTGCGGTATGGGGAACAAAACTTTTGGGATGATATTGAAGCTGGCTGCAAAGAAGAATTTATTTGCAACTATGAAATCTTTTTCGAGGCGCTTAGAAATTTCTTGAACATAGAGGATCATCCTAAGTTTGATTTATCTGATCAGGACACATTTGTTGATGCCTTTGAAAAATATCTTATTCAACGGGGAATCACTGATATAGATTTTCAAAAAGTTAGACGGGCGACGAAAAAAATCTTGTTAATAATGGCAAAAAAACTACGTAACTGCTTTGTGAATTTTAAAATATTACCTAATGAATCTAAAAAAAGTAAAGATGTTCGCGAGTTNNATCAAATCGGGGAAATTTTGGTCAAACTAACTTTTCAACATTTTAGAGGTTGTGGAAAATTGGTAGAAACCAAAATAGTTTTAGATAATCCGAATATGCCAAGACACGGGGAAGACTTTGTGGGTTTTGCTTACCATCCCGACGATGAAAATCAAGATGTTCTTTATTTGGTAGAAGCAAAAAGTACAAAAGGTCATATTAGCCCACAAGTAAAACAAGTTAAAGAACGTTTTACAAAATATCTTATCAATGGTATTCCAGATTATGAAATTAACCGTCTGCGGGAAAACATTCAAAATGAGTTGGGCGATCAAGCGGTATTGCCAAGAGAACGAATCTCGAAGCTACTTTGGAAAACCAAGCTCGACCCAAACAACAAACAAATTGTTGCCGGGGCATTTTTTCATTTCCCTTCATCATACAACCCACAAAAAAACACTTTTCTAGAACTTGGCGACATCAAGGCTCAAAAAGATGATGGCACGATTGTAAGAATGGACGCTGGACGAATCCAAGTCATCACTTTCAAATTCAATGATTTCGAACAAACTGTACGGGAAATTTTTGAAAGGGCTTGGACAATATGATCGACCAGTTCAAAAGTTTTCTATCAGATTTGGCCGATGATGACGGGATCAAGGCCAGTCTTGTGCAAGAAGCCACAGTCACCCCTGAAAGATTATTTAATTGGGTTAAAGAAGCCCGCAGGTTATATCTCAAAGCCAAATTAACTGGTGTGGTTTTATCATCTTCTGCACTTGAAGATGTTCATCAAAAACTAAAGGATTTAGTCT
>PMLN01000241.1 GCA_003158885.1 Anaerolineae bacterium | reverse complement strand
GGAATGGATCAGCATGTCGCCCAAGGCCCGTCAGGCCAAGGGCAAGGCGCGTGTCACGGCTTATGAAAAATTATTGAGCCAGGAATATGAACAGTATCGCGGCGAGCAGGAAATCTACATCCCGCCGGGTCCGCGCCTGGGCGATATCGTCATCAATTTGGAGCATGTCAACAAAGCCTATGGCGATCATTTATTGATCGATGATTTGAGCGTGAACATCCCGCCCGGTTCCATCCTCGGCATCATCGGCCCGAACGGCGCCGGNNCGCTGGATGGCGAGAAAACCGTCTGGGAGGAAATCTCTGGCGGCGAGGATACGATCACGCTCGGTGTGCGCAAGCTGAACTCGCGCGCCTATGTGGCCTCGTTTAACTTTCTCGGCACCGACCAGCAAAAGCAGATCAAGGTATTATCGGGCGGCGAGCGCAACCGCGTGCATTTAGCCAAAACCTTGACCAGCGGTGCGAACGTCATCCTGCTGGATGAGCCGACCAACGACCTGGATGTCAACACGCTGCGGGCCTTGGAGGAAGCGCTGGAAAACTTTGCGGGTTGTGCCGTGGTGGTGAGCCATGACCGCTGGTTCCTCGACCGCATCGCCACCCATATCCTGGCCTTCGAAGATGATGGCAGTGTGCACTTCTTCTACGGGAATTGGTCGGAGTACGATGAAGACCGCCGTAAGCGCCTGGGTAAGGATGCCGAAACCCCGCATCGCTTGATCTATCGCACGTTAAAGAGATGATCCTCGTGGGTGTCACTCTGAGCGAAGCGAAGAGGCTCAGGGAGTGCAGGTTAAACATCGACATGTAATAAATAACTCACCTTACGCAAAACGTCCCGAAGGTTGCCGTAATTCAAGCCGGGTTTTTGCCCATGCCTTCGGGACGGTGCGTAACATCAGTTAATAAATTCGGGAGCAGGCTTGGCCTGCTCCCGAATTGGGTGAGAACTTGCAAATGGGGATGGATTAATTCTGTGGGGGCGTATCTGTGGTAGTAGGAGCCGGTGCGGGTTCGGCTGCCTGTACAGTGCTGGAAGATTTCCTTGCACGCTTGCCCAGTGAATAGAAAAGCCAGGCCACCAAGGCCAGTATTCCAAGAGGAATAATCAGCCTCAGAAATGCTCCGAAGAACATCAAGCCCATTCCGAACATTCCGAAGCGGTTAAAGCCGCGGCCGCCCATCATCATCGGCCCATATCCAAAGCCATTGCCTCTGCCCGGCATGAACCCGCGTCCATTTTGCTGGGGTGTTGTGGGTGTAGTGGGTGTAGTGGGGTTGCTCTGATTGTTCTGCGGCGCCGTCTTGCCCGGGGCGGTCCGCCCTTGGTATTGTCTGTAGGCGAACGGCGCACGCCGCATGGTAAAGCTGAAGCCGTGCTGCCATGCAAAAACAGCGCCAACCACGAGTCCTACCACCACCAGTGCGATCACGATTCCAAGAATCCATTTCCAAACTTTTTTCATTTGATAACTCCTTCACTTTCTTATCCTATCATTATAGTGGCTTCGGATGAATTTTTGATGAAGGTTTTATGTCGAATTATTGAAGTTTTGGCCTTTCCTCTTCNNCCACCCGTATTCAACTCATCGTTATTACCTTGCTGCGGTTCATCTTGAATACCCTGCACCGGATGGCCTATCCATTCCTATCCATCTTTGCGCGCGGCCTCGGCGTGGATGTGACCGCCATCTCTTTTGTATTGACGGGAAGAAATCTGGCCGGCGTGCTGAGCCCGTTCCTTGCGCCTCTTGCCGATCAACGCGGGCGCAAGGTTGCGATGTTGGCTGGAATTGTGACCTTTACCATCGGTGTCAGCGCAGTGGCCGTTCATCCGAGCCTGTTGACTTTAACGATTGCTTTGATCTTTGGTGTTCTCAGCAAGGCTTTATTCGATCCGGCCATTCAAGCTTTCTTTGGCGACCGCGTGCCATACGAACAGCGCGGCACGACTATCGCCATCACCGAAATGTCGTGGTCGCTGGCGTTTATTGCAGGCGTGCCGTTGGCAGGCCTGTTGATCGCACATTCCGGTTGGTCCGCACCGTTTCCTGTATTGGCAGTCCTGGGTGTTGGAATGTTCATCGTCATCTGGTGGATGATCCCCCAGACGGATGTTCATTATCAGCCTGATACCAATTCAAGCGTTCACTGGCGCGTGATTCTCACCTCCGTTCCCGCTTTGGCCTGTGCCTCCATCGCCTTATGGTCGAGCGCCGCCAATGAGATGGTCAACTTGATCTTCGGCGTGTGGCTCTCGGATTCATTCGGCTTGCAGATTGCGGCCCTGGCGGGCGCTTCCGCCGTAATCGGCTTCGCCGAACTGAGCGGGGAGGGGCTCGTAGCCTTGGTCACGGATCGGATCGGGAAGCCGCGCGCGATCATGGCCGGTCTGGCCGGCAATATGGCCGCCTCCCTCCTTTTGCCTTTCATCGGCCGCACGGAAGTTGGCGCATTGATCGGATTGTTTCTTTTTTATATCTCATTCGAGTATATGACCGTCAGCCAGATCCCGATGATGACCGAAGCCGTCCCCCAGGCGCGCGCAACCGCCCTGGCCTTGAACCTGATCGGCTTTTCCATCGGGCGCGGCCTCGGGGCATTGTTGTCCACTTTTGTTTATCAGCGCTTCGGCTTTCTGATCGTTGCACTGATCGCCATGATGTTCAATATTTTTGCGGCGCTGGCCCTGGCTGAGATGCAAAAGAAGATCGTCATCCTGCCGCATATTCTTGAATGGATGAGGAAGACTTTTTCCGGAAAAGATTAAAATCAGGAACTTGACAGGGTGGATCAACGTTATGAAGGTGGATGAAGAATGCAAAGATCCAATTTGCTTTATCCACTCATAGTTGTATTGATTTTGAGCAGCCTGGCTTGTATGCTGCCCGGTTTTTCCATTGCCAATCCAAATGCCATCAGCACATCCGCCGCACAAACCGTGATTGCCCAATTGACCGGGTACGCTCCATCGCCGATACCTGTAGAGACATTTACTCCCGGCCCAACGCTGACGCCTTCGCCAACCCTCACCGCCACCGGAACCCCCTCACCGATCATCTTCTCGACCTTTACACCTTATTATCCTTTTGTCAGCGTTTCCGTTCCGACTAATTGCCGCAACGGGCCGGGCATGGTTTACGATGTAGTGGGGTACTTTATGGTTGGGGAAACGGCACAGGTTTATGGACGCGGAACATCCGGCTCATACTGGTATATCCGCAACCCCGATAATTCCTCCGGTTTTTGCTGGATTTCGGGAAAGTACGCTGCCCTATCCGGTAATTTATCCGCCATTCCAATTTATACGGCCTGGCCCACTCCGACTTCCCTGCCAAATTTTTCGATTGATTATGTCGGGTTGGACTCCTGCCAGAATTGGTGGACTGAATTCAAACTGGTCAATAACACATCCAACATCTACAGGTCGGTAAGCATTACCGTATTTGATTCGGTCACCAGTAAAAGCGTACTCAAAACCACCGATGGCTTTCAGAACCAAAATGGATGCCTTGTCGTGGTATCGCAGACCAATTTTGTCCCCGGCAGTTCACTTGTGATAAGCGCGCAGCCTTTCAGCTATGATCCCACCGGCGATAAATTGCGTGCCACGATCAAGCTTTGCACCAAGAAAGGTCTGAACGGCAGTTGCATAAGTTCATCCATCGTTTTCACACCATGAGCCATAAAGCAGGCGGAAATCCTTTATAATGAGAAAAACCCTGCTTAGAAAGACTCATGGATGACCGATACAAAATTTACACGCGGGAAAGGTGTGCTCGAACCCTTCCTCGCCAACCTGCGGACACAGCGCGCCAACCGCCTTATTCCTTCCGACCTTCGAGCGGGCCGCGTCCTTGACATTGGCTGCGGCTCGTTCCCTTATTTTCTTTCCCACACCTCATTCGAGGAAAAATTCGCCGTGGATCAATTGCCGATGCCAAAGGAGACCGCGGTACAAAATCGCATCGAGTTCTTCACGCTCAATTTGAATCGAGAACCCAAACTGCCCTTTGAAAATGATTTTTTCAATGTGGTGAGCCTTTTGGCGGTGGTGGAACATTTGAATCCCGATAGCATGGCGATCCTTTTCAGGGAAAGCCATCGCGTATTGAAGCCCGGAGGGTTGGTGATTATGACTACGCCCGCGGCCTGGTCGGACGGATTGCTCAAGTTCATGGCGCGCGTCAACCTCGTCAGCGCAGAGGAGATTCACGAACATGCCTTTGCGTACACTCTTCCGCTCATCGGCTGGCATTTCGGACAGGCCGGCTTTGAAATGAGAAAAGTGAAGTTCGGTTATTTCGAGTTCATGCTCAACATGTGGGCAACCGCGACGAAATAGGAATAAGCCACAGCGAGGAGCGGCTTATTTATTTCAATCATTGTATAATTACATATTATGAACGTGGAAACCTATAAGACTCTCATAAGTAATTTTGCAAAGCTTGATCAAAATCAAGTCGGTCTAAGTGAAAAACTTTATGAATTTCTTGACGAAAATTATGAAACGTATCTTAATGCAACACCTGAACAAAGCGCCGAAGTACGATCATTGATAAGCGGTAACCGTCCATTTGAAAACTCACTGTTTGACTATGTTGTAAAAAGAGTTGTAAATCAACTAGGAACGACTGGCAAGGTTGAATGGCTTCTTCGAGGCTTGGTAGCTGTATCAATGGAAAATAGCGGGATTGATTATAGAGACACTCTAACAGAATTGGCAGAACTTCACTTTTTAGCAGAAGAAAAGGAAATAAACCCCATACCGTACTTTAAATCAGTGGCCAACATTTCAAGTCACGATAAACCACGTGGTGGCTCAGTGCCGATGAGCGAAATGATGGGAAATTCCTATTATGCCGCGCTTTTACGGGAACGAAAGAACAGGAAGAAAAGCTTTTGGGATAGAGAATAAAGCAAACATGCTGATCCATTCCGCTTCCCAACTTCTCACTCTCTTCAATAGTTCGCGATCCGTAAATGTCCCTCCCTTGAAATATCAGGGCATTAAGACCAAACTATTGAATGAAGGATCAAAACATGATAATTGCTTCCACTATCCTTATCCTGCTTGTCGCACTTCTTCACCTAGGTTTCTTGACCCTGGAAATGTTCCTCTGGACAAAGCCCTTTGGCCGCCAGACGTTCAGCCTGAAACCTGAATTTGCCCAGGCCTCCAGAACCCTTGCCGCCAATCAGGGACTTTACAATGGCTTTCTGGCTGCGGGCTTGATCTGGAGCTTATTCCTCGGCGCAAACGGTTATGAAGTCAAAATATTCTTTCTCCTTTGCGTAATCGTTGCCGGGTTCTTTGGCGCATTCACGGTCAGCCGAAGAATTCTCTGGATACAGGCCTTGCCCGGTCTGATCGCACTTATATTCGTTCTTCTCAGTCGATAGCTTATGCTCATTCATTCCTCCTCCCAACTCCTTACCCTCAAAGGCGGTCCGCAGCGCGGACATGACCTCGGCGCTCTAGGTATCATTCCGAACGGTGCAGTCCTGATCCGCGATGAGAAGATTCTTGCGGTGGGTCCAACGGATGAATTGCGCGCCGCCTATAAGGATGAACCCACGCTGGATGCCAGTGGATGCGTCCTCATGCCCGGCTTTGTCGATCCGCATACGCATCTCATCTGGGCGGGTGACCGTGCCAACGAATTTGAAATGAAGATGGCAGGCAAACCGTATCTCGATATCCTGGCGGCGGGCGGGGGCATCCTTTCAACCGTCCGGCAGACGCGCACGGCCTCCATCGAAGCGTTGATGGCCCAGACCCGTCCGCGCTTGTTCCGCATGTTTGCGCACGGTACCACCACCGTCGAAGCCAAGAGCGGTTATGGCCTGCAGACGGCGACCGAGCTGCGTTTACTCAAAGCCTTGCTGGCCCTCGAAGACGAATCCCGCATTGATATTGCCATCACCTTCCTGGGCGCGCATGCCATCGCACCCGAATATAAGGATGATCCGCAGGGCTACACCGATCATGTTTGCGATACGATGCTTCCGACGGTGCATGCATGGTGGCAGACTCATGCGCCGAATCATTCCCTGCCCTTTGTGGATGTTTTTTGCGAAGACCGCGCCTTCAACCTCGCCCAGTCGCGCCAAATCCTGACCAAGGCGCGCGAACTGGGATTCCCGCTTAAGATCCACGCGGACGAATTCGATAATCTCGGCGGCGCCTCGCTGGCGGTTGAATTGGGCGCGGCCTCCGCCGATCATCTGGTAAAGACTTCCGATGCGGATATCCGGGCCTTGGGCGGATCCGATACCGTGGCGGTTTCCCTGCCTTGCACTCCCTTCGGCCTGGCCGAAAAAGACTACACGCCCGCCCGCAAACTGATCGAGGCGAATGCCATCCTGGCTTTGGCAACCGATTGCAATCCCGGCACGGCCTGGAATGAATCGATGCAGTTTGTGATTGCCCTGGCCTGCCGCACGATGGGATTGACCCCCGCACAAGCCATCGCCGCCGCCACGATCAACTCCGCCCATGCCATCCGGCGCGCTGATATAATTGGCTCCATCGAAGAAGGCAAGCAGGCGGACCTGCTGATCCTCAGCGTGCCGGATTACCGTCATCTGGGTTATCGTTTTGGCACGAATCTTGTCCGGCAGGTTGTCAAGCGCGGTCGTATCTATTCTGTGGATGTCGGTTATTATCGAACCGCTTAAGAAAGGAGCTTTTATGTCTTTAGCAAATATTGATCTCAATACGATTATTTATTTTGGTGCCATCGTGGTGGTGGTGATCATCGTTTTCGGCATTCTAAGCTTTGTCTTCAAACACTTGTTTCATTGGTTCGCGCGCGGCTGCGGCTGCGTTGTGTTTCTTTTGCTGGCCTATTTTGTCGTGCATGTTCTATTAAAACTTTTATAGGGGTTTCGATTTAATTGGAAAAAACGGGACAAGTTGTGGACTTGTCCCGTTTTCTTACCCGTATCGTTTGCCGAACCACATCCGGCTGAACAAATTATCCTTGACGAAAAATTGCTTCATGAACATGGGATGACAGGGATACCCTGCTGCTCTTTTGATACAATATGCGCCTAAGCTTATCAATAGACAATGAAACCTGGACTAATATTTGGAGGAGAAATGAAAGTTGATATCATCGGCATCCCCATTGATCTCGGCGCGGACCGGCGCGGTGTGGACATGGATCCGCGTCATGCGCCCGGGGTCGGAACGCCGGTGCCGGCCGGGCTGACACAGCGCGAAGCTCACCTGGCTTGTGAAATGATCGCAGAGACCGGCAGGTGGCTGGCATGGATATCGTGGAAGTGAATCCCATTCTTGATGTTCAAAACCAGACCGCCGCCCTGGGTGTGGAATTTGTTCTCTCGACTCTTGGACAACGCATTTGGAACGGAGATTGATCTGTGGAACCAACCTTAATTGAAATTGAAACGCTGGCGCGCGGGGCCGGCGCCATCCTGAAGGATGGCTATAACAAGGAACATCAGGTGACTTATAAGGGCGTGATTGACCTGGTCACGGAAGTGGATCATGCCTCCGAGGATTTTCTGCTGGCCGAAATTAACAGGCGCTGGCCTGGCAGTCATATCATGGCGGAAGAAAGCGGGATCATCAATGGATTGGGGGATCATATCTGGTATGTTGATCCGTTGGACGGTACGGTCAACTATGCCCATCATCTTCCCATCTTTTCCGTTTCGATCGGTTATGCCCAGGCAGGGATCATGAAGTTTGGCGTGGTGTACGAGCCTTTGCGCGATGAAATGTTCAGCGCCGAACGCGGCCAGGGTGCGCAGCTTAACGGAAGAGCGATTCACGCCTCCAATACCACCGAGCTGCAGAAGAGCCTGCTGGTGACGGGCTTTCCGTATGATGCCTGGAATACGCAATACGATAACTTTGGCAACTTCGTTCGCTTCGGGAAATTGACTCAGGGTGTGCGCCGCTTCGGTTCTGCCGCGCTGGATGCATGTTACGTGGCGGCCGGCCGCTTCGATGGCTTTTGGGAATTATCGCTCAAGCCGTGGGATGTCGCCGCTGGGGGGCTGATTGCGGAGGAGGCCGGCGCGATTGTGACAAATGTGAACGGCGGCAAGGATTATCTTTCTCCGCCGCAATCCATTGTTGCCGCTGCCCCCGGTATCCATGCCAAAATCTTGGAAGGCTTGCAGGCCATTGAGGATTAATGACATCCAATTAATATGCTGGGAAATGGGGCTGAATTGTTATTAAGTGGGTAAAATAACCAGGCCATATCATTGATAAACTATGAGCGTACCTGAAATCCTCGTCAGCAAAACCAAGATCATCGTTCCCAAGCGGAGGACGGAACTACTCACCCGTCAGCGTTTGTTGAATGCGCTCTATGAAATCCTTGACCGCAAGCTGGTTATGGTATCTGCACCTGCCGGTTACGGCAAGACCTCTCTTTTGATCGACCTTGCCTTCAATTACGACCTGCCCTTTTGCTGGCTGGCCCTGGATGTGCTGGATCGCGACCCACAAAGGTTTATCGCTTATTTTATTGC
>PMLN01000355.1 GCA_003158885.1 Anaerolineae bacterium | reverse complement strand
CGACGTTGATATACGGATCGAGCTTTTGCACCGTGACTTAGAATCCGCGTTCCTTTAGGATCAATCCGGTTGCTGCGGCGGTCACGCCTTTGCCGACGGAAGAAACAACGCCGCCGGTGAAGAATATGTATTTTGTGGTCATAATTCACCTTTCATAAGTTATCGCCCTGAGCGGAGGCTGAGCGAGACGAAGTGGCAGTCGAAGGGCGCTTCAACGGAGCGCTTTCACTCCGCTCAAGGCGAGCTTTAATATAAAGGCGGTGGGGAGGGCAGTTTAGCCCTCCCCACCGGGGATTGCATTCATGGAATGAAAGGAGTGTCTTCTTTCTCATCCTAACAACTTGACGATATCTTCTGTTGCGCGCCGCATCTCGAGGAAGATCAAGCCCAATTTTGCATCCTTCCGCGCCAGGGCGGTCAGAACCGCTTCCTGTCCAACGGAGGTCAGCACAATGGAACCTTTATCGCCTTTGATATAAACCTGTTCCAGCCCTTTGCGTCCCAGTTCGGATGAAATCCGCTCGCCTAGGCTCAGCATCGCCGCCGACATGGCGGAAACACGGTCTTCTTCCACACCCTGCTGGAGCGCCGAGGCCATGATCAACCCGTCCACTGACACAATGGCGGATGCTTCGATATCGGGTGCGGCGGCTTGCATGGATCTCAAACGTTCCACCATTTGTTCAGCGCGTGATTTGGCCATAAGTTTCTCCGTTATTTAATCTGCTTGAGTTTACCATAAAACCATTCTCCCGAAAATTGTTTGGCTTGACCGTGTTATGGTTTTCTCAAGATTAAGAACGAACCGCTAAGGGCGCTACCCTCAACCCTTGAAGAACACAAGGGCAGGGAGCGAGGGCAGGCGAGCGCGAAGAAAAAACAAGAATCTTAGCGAACGCCTGCCCTTCGTTCTTTGAGGGTTGCGTGCTTCGCGTTAAAAAATGCCAAAGCATAGATTCGCCATGGACTTTGAGAAGGCAATTTTGACCGTGTTTGATTTGACCGAACGAAATTTGACCATCCTTCCGCTTCATGTTAGACTCCAATGTTCAGAATTTCACGTCAAGGAGGCTGTCATGCGCAATCGTCAGGGATGTTTGGCCGGCCTGCTCGAACTCTTCTTTCTCGACCGGGCGTTCGGATGGCTGGAGAGGCGTTTTGGTTTTGGCCGCGGCTGTTCTTGTGGTGGCTGTGGTTGAGGTTTCATCATGTTGTTCCTGTTCATTGCCATTGTCCCCTCTATATTTACCCATACCAATTGGTTCCGTTTGTTCTGATGCGCTCAGTAGTGTTCGCCGCGTTAGTGATCCTGGGGTTCATTCCCTCTGTCGTTATGGCGCAGGGAACGAATTTGCCGGTCATTACCGCGCCGGGCGCTGGTCAGGTCCTGCAGGGGCAAATTTCCATAACCGGCAATACGGATATCCCGAACTTCGCCTCGGCGGAGTTGGATTTCGCTTACGCCTCCGACTCCACCGGCAGTTGGTTCCTCATCCAGACTTATGCCCAGCCGGTCGCGAATTCGGCATTGGCGGCCTGGGATACAACCTCGATCAGCGACGGTGATTACATTCTGCGCCTGCGTGTGACTCTACAGGATGGTACTTTTCAAGATGCGACGGTCAAGGTCACGGTGCAAAACGAGTCGCTGCTTTCGACGCTGACTCCGACGTTCACACCGCTCCCCACCTTCACGCCGCTATTCACGCCTCAGCCCGCCACGCCAACCACTATGGTTGCATCTCCAACTCTGACCGTGCCGCCGGTATTTTCCACTCCCACTGCCTTGCCGCCCAATCCCGTAGAGGTGCAGACGAACGATATTTATACCGGCATTGAACACGGCGCCTTGATCATTGTAGTTCTCTTCATCTTCTTCGGCATACTGATCCGCCTCCGCCGCTCCTGACACTCGCTGCCTGACACCTGACACTCGACACATGACACTTAATCCATGACACTTGATACCTTTCTCCTCATCGGCCTCGGCAACCCGGGCCGCGAATACCGGGATAACCGCCATAACTTTGGCTTCATGCTGATTGACCGGCTGATCGTCCGCTTGAATGCGCGCGGGTTGAAATTGCAATCCAAAGCCATTGTCACGGATGCGGTTTACAACGATCGTAAGCTCATCCTCGCCAAACCGCAGACCTATATGAACCTGTCGGGCCAATCCGCGCAGGGCTTGATCCATTTCTACAAGTTATCCTTGTCCGAAGTGCTGATCGCTCATGATGATCTTGATCTGCCCTTTGGCACGCTCCGTATGCGGCCCGGCGGCGGGCCGGGGGGTCAGAAAGGGCTGGCTTCCACCATTGAACAGCTGGGCACCCAGGATATTCCGCGTCTGCGCCTGGGTATTGGCCGTCCACCCGGCAGGATGGATCCCGCCGCCTACGTCTTGCAGGATTTCTCCAGGGATGAGATGAAGGATTTATCTTCCATCCTCGACCGCGCCGCGGATGCCGTCCTGACCTTTGTGACGGATGGGTTGGATAAGGCCATGAATAAGTTCAATGGTGATATTCGGGAAACGTAATTCGTAAATTGATATTCGCAATTCTGATAACCAATGGCGAATATCGAATATCGAGCATCGAACATCGAATATCGAAAAACTGAAATGCAATTTATTCTCGATAAAATCCGTGCGCTTCCACAATATCAGCAACTGCTGAAACAAATTCAAGCTGGTGGGGAATTCCCCGGCTTGGGTCTGCCGCGCGCCGCCCGCCTGCCAATCCTGTCCGCCTTGCATCAGGATTTGGATTGGCCCATCCTGCTTGTCACCGACCGATCCGATCACGCGCTTTCATTGTTCGATGAACTGGGCTTTTGGGTGAACTCGCCGCGCTATTTGTTTGCCGAACCCAATCCGCTTTTCTATGAGCAGGCTGCCTGGGGTGCGACCACCCGCCGCGAACGTTTGCTGACCCTCACCGCCCTGTCTGCCTATCATTTGCCGTTTGTGGAGAAACCCAAAACGCCGCCGGTCATCATTGCCTCGGCGCGCTCGCTGATGACGCGCACCATGCCGCGCCGTGATTATCTAAAGGCCTGTAAAAAACTTTCGATTGCACAAAATGTTAAGTCCGATGCGCTTCTGCGCAGTTGGGCCGAGATGGGCTATCAACGCGTTAATACGGTTTTGGAACATGGACAATTTTCCAGGCGCGGCGGGATACTCGATGTATGGCCGCCTGCGGAAAAACTGCCTATTCGTCTGGATTTCTTCGGGGATGAGATCGAAACCCTCCGGCAATTTGATCCGGCCTCCCAGCGCACGGTTGAGAAATTAGAATCGGTCTTGATCACGCCCGCCCGCGAATTTCTTCTGAGCGATCATTCGATATTGGATAACTCGAAACTCGATTCGTCGAATATCGAATTATCGAATATCGAAT
>PMLN01000407.1 GCA_003158885.1 Anaerolineae bacterium | reverse complement strand
AAAGGACGGTGAAAGACAGCGGCAAATGGTTTGCCAACGTGATCCAGGATAACGGCTTCACGATCTAACACCGTGACAACCTCTTACATCATCGGAGTGGCGGTTGGAATCCTGGCCGGGATTTTGACCCAGTTCGGGCAACTCCTCGAAAAACAAGCCGTCAACCAGGTCCGCAAAGACAGCACAGGAGGCGGCTTTTTTCTCCGGCTGTTGAAGAATCGAGTCTGGCTATTCGGCGTTCTCTTCGGCCTGTTCGGCGGAACGGCCTTGTACATGGTTGCCCAGAGCATGATCGGCCCGGCGCTAACGCCCGGTCTGATGGCTTCGGGCCTGATCGTTTTAGTCATCGGCTCGGTCAGGATGAATCAGGAAACATTGAACGCCTCCGAAATCACCGGTATTGGGTTGATGATCCTCGGGATCGTTTTATTGGGTTTAAGTGAATTGGGGATCAACCAAACCCAGGTGCGCGCGACGCTGGCAAATGACGATGCGCTGCGCAGGATCGCGGCCTTCACAGCAGTTCTATTCATCCTGAGTTTTGTTGTGCGCAGAACGGCAGAGCGCGTCATCGGACGTAAAGGGATGTTGATTGCCCTGACGAATGGTTTTCTGGCCTGCCTGTCGGATTTCTGGATCAATCCATTGCTCGCCTTGTTTGTGATCGTGCTGACCGGCAGCGGTTCGACCCTGCAGAATACGATCTTCGTTTTGGCCGCCCTGATCCTGATGACCACCGCCAGCACCATCACCTGGCAAAACCAACTGGCCTTCAAAATCGCCCAGGCGAGCAATGTGGTCCCGGTGGCGCAGGTGCCGGTTCAGATTGCCCCCATCCTGGTCTATTTTTACATCTTCGCATTAAAACCACCCAGCGCCATCTCCGTGATCTACATCTTTGCCGGGACCCTTCTGACCGTCGTGAGCGGCTTCCTGCTTGGAAGAAGAAAAGAGGAGCCTGCATTTAAACGATAGAATTGCAAGATATCAAAAACTTTTTACAAAGTCGTAAACTGAATACTATGTCTACGAATCAAAACTGATTATCTTATTGGCCTTATATAAAACGTGCCGAGATTCACATTAATAAGTTCAAAATCTAGCATCTATAGAAAAGTATCATATAGCAATTATTTTTAGCGCGACTGCTATCACCTTAAATCTTTTCAGCTTATTGGGTATTTGGGCTGCATTTGTTCATATGGATGAATTAGTATTACAGCGCAAGGTTGNNAGAAGAAGAAGAAAGTTGTCTGACATCGCGCTGTAATGTTAGTTAAGTTCTGGGAAAAGCCAGAGGGTGATAAGAGTGACCAAATTAAAGCTTTGAGATCAGAATTCCCGCCTCTTCTCGGAAAAGGATAATGGCTTATCGTCAATGGTGGATTTGGCTCAAATGGTATTCCTGTTTTATTAATTTTAGTTTGGGGGTTGTTGATTATCCTTACGCCACACTAGCTAACAAGCTTGCGGAATTAGGTTTCACTTCCATTCAATCCATACATCTGATCGGGCTTGAGCAATTCAGGGAAACGCGCCCGCAATGCCAGACGTGCTTCATAACAAAGATGACAGGCGTCGGCAACCTTGGATTCGTGCGGCAGGTTATACTCGCTGATCAACGCAGCCGGGCCGCCATCCAATAATGGCCCACAAATCGGATGCGCCTCCACATGGTAATCATCACAAATGTCTTTAAGCGGTTTCTCAAAGATATTGCCGATCACAATCCCCTGGCAGATGTGCAGATTTCCAAACGGGTCAAGATGGGCGCGTCCGGGTTCGCGCAAGTCTTCATGAGGGCATCTGGTGAATTCAGACCACGAATGCCCGTCTGCATGCAAGGCCAGAGTGACCGCCGCCCTTCCGCGATACATGACCGCGCCCTGGTCCTTGATCTGGCCATGCGTTTGAGGAGCATCGTCACCCAATTTGGCAATGCTGATCATGCCCGTTGGAATATCCAGCCACTTGGCTGCGACAATGGCATTCTGCGATTCCTCGCTCAGTTCCTGGTCGGCATGATATAGATCGCTGCTGACCGTCAAATCGGAAAGGCGGCCTTCAAAGGGTCGTAGATGCTCTACAGCTTCGGCAACGGAAGCGGCCCAATAAGCGTTCGATACGATACCGACAGCAAAACCCATTTCTTTTGCCCGCTGAACGCCCTTGATAAGAACATTATAATAAATAAACGGCTCGCCGCCTTCAAAATAGACCCACTCCACACACGCCTCTTTGGCCTGCTCCAAAACCTGCTCAATTTGTTCAAGGCCAAACACGCCGCGCTGGCGAGGACTGCCCCACACGAAACAATGTTCGCAAGCGCGGGTGCATTGATAGGTCAAAAGAATGTGCAAGCCGGAAAGTTTCACGTAACTTTACTCACTATTAGTGTACATAAATTGCAGGTACAAGTCACGGGTCAAAAATCACCTTGCAGGCTATAATAAAGTAACTCTTTCAGGAGAAACCATGTCCAACGTTCATGCTTCCACCCACCCGCTGGTTGCCCATAAACTTTCCCGAATGCGCGATAAAAACATCGAACCAAAAAAATTCCGCGAACTGGTACGTGAAATTGCGGCGCTGCTTTGCTATGAAGCGACCTCCGATCTGCTCACCGTTCCACGTCAGGTGGAAACGCCGCTGGCGACCATGACCGGCACCGAACTCAAAGAGAAGATCGGCCTCGTTCCGATCCTGCGAGCGGGGCTTGGAATGGTCGAGGGCATTTGGGAATTGATGCCGGTCGCGGAAGTGTGGCATATCGGGCTTTACCGGGATGAGCGGACTCTCAAGCCGGTGGAGTATTACAACAAACTGCCCGTTGAGCCGACCGTTTCCGTTTGTCTGATCCTCGACCCAATGCTGGCTACCGGCGGTTCGGCAGTGGCCACCACGGATGTATTGAAGCGCTGGGGCGTGAAGAAGATCAAGTTTGTCGGGCTGATCGGTGCACCGGAAGGCATCAAAAATATGCAGGAGCATCACCCCGATGTTCCGATATACCTGGCAGCGATTGACGATCATCTAAATGAGCGTGGCTACATCGTACCGGGCCTCGGCGATGCGGGAGATCGTCAATTCGGAACAGGATAGAAATCAAAATGGCTTACGACACGAAATTGGGAGAACGGCTCCGGGAGAAGCTCAAAGGCACGCGCGGCCTGGTGGAAAAGAAAATGTTCGAAAGCATAACGAGGCCATGAAGCGCCCGCATGTAAAACCCTTCGACAACATGGGTAAGCCAATGGCCGGGTGGATACTGGTCAGCCCGGAAGGCTCCAAAACGGACAAGGCCCTTTCCGACTGGATCAAGACCGGCGTTGAGTTCGCGCAGAGTCTACCGCCCAAATAATCCGCCTTGCCAAGATTTAACGTTTTCGCATATGGCTTTCTCAAGCTCCAAACGAACACCGGTTTTATCCGCCAATCTTCGCGNNTTAGCGAAAATTCGCGTAAATTCGCGGACTCATTTCCGGCTTTGAGAAAGCCTTATTTTCGCAAGGCTAACGGGAGTATGCAATGGTTCAATGGATAGCGTTTGTGCTCGGTTCGGTCATTCTGATTGCGATTTCCTGGAAGTCCCTTCGCCATCCTGATTCGCATGGTTTTCAGCGCTTCTTTGCATGGGAAGCGATTCTCGGCCTTGTGATCATCAACCTGCCTCAATGGTTCAGTCATTGGCTGGCGTGGTATCAAATCATCTCGTGGATTCTCCTGTTTGGCTGCCTCGTTCCATTAATATTTGGGGTTCAATCCCTGCGCGCAAAAGGCCAACCCAACAAGGAAGAACGCCCCGACTCCCAACTACTGGCTTTTGAAAGAACCACAAAGCTGGTCACAAGTGGGATCTACAAATTTATCCGTCATCCCCTATACAGTTCCTTATTCCTGCTGGCGTGGGGTATCTTCTTCAAGGCGCCCTCTCAAATGGGAATCACACTGGCTTTGCTTGCAACCCTTTTCCTGCATGCCACCGCCAAAGCGGACGAAGCCGAATGCGTTCAAACTTTTGGAACAGATTATCAAGAGTATATGAAGCGGACTAAAATGTTCATACCGTATGTTTTATAGATGTTATTGCGAGCCGAAGGCAAAGCAATCCGCTCATCATGGCTTTACCAAAGTCGGAAACCCTTAACGCGAATTTGCGAATGACGCGAATAAACCCTAGAAAATTGACGAAACTAACCCATGTGTGGCATGCGCGTTCCAAAACATCCGATTCGTCAAGCAACTTTGGTAAGACCATAATCTCCTCATTCAAACATGAGATTGCTTCGTCGCTTCGCTCCTCGCAATGACAATAAAAAATAAGAAAGGTAACCCATGAACGTTATTCTTGAATTCACCGTCATCCCGCTGGGAGTGGGAGTATCACTCTCCAAATATGTGGCGGCCTGCGAGCGCATCCTGAAAGAAGCGGGGTTGAATTATGAACTACATGCCAATGGGACCAATGTTGAAGGCGAATGGGATACGGTCTTTGCGGCCATCAAACACTGCCATGAAACAATCCATAAAATGGGCGCCCCGCGCATCTCAACGCAGATCAAGGTGGGCACGCGCACCGATCGTCCACAGACCATGGCAGATAAAGTGGAGAGCGTGAAAGCGAAGCTATGAAAGCCATGCGGTTGCGCGAGATTGCGCCGATTGCCAAAAATCCAAAGCCGCTTTTATTCGAAGACGTTCCTGAGCCAAAACCAAACGCTGGTGAAGTTTTGATTCGGGTCTCTGCCTGCGGAGTGTGCCACACAGAGCTGGATGAGATCGAAGGAAGAACTCCGCCACCGCGACTTCCGATGGTGTTGGGACATCAGGTGGTCGGAAGGGTAGAACAAGTCGGGGAAGTGTCAAAAGTCTTACAAGTCTCAGAAGTCCCACAAGTCGCAAAGGTCTCAGAGGTCTCAAAAGTCGATGAGAGAAGTGTCGGACTTGTAAGACCTGGAGACCGCGTCGGCGTGGCGTGGATCGCTTCGGCTTGCGGACAATGTGAGCACTGTCTATCAGGCAATGAAAACCTATGCAGTGAATTCAAGGCCACGGGACGGGATGTCAATGGCGGATACGCTGAATATATGACCGTGCGTGCAGATTTCGTTCACCCCATCCCAGAAACCTTCAACGATACGGAAGCCGCACCCTTATTGTGTGCGGGCGCCATCGGATATCGTTCACTGCGGCTGGCGAACATCACAGATGGGCAATCGCTGGGATTAATGGGCTTCGGCGGTTCGAATCATCTGGTCTTGAAGATGGCAAAACACAAATATCCGAATACAAATATTTTTGTTTTTAGCCGGAGCGTGGAAGAAAGAGAATTTGCCAAGTCATTGGGTGCAGCATGGGCCGGTGCAATCACTGACACTCCGCCCCAGATGCTAAACGCGGTCATTGACACCACGCCCGTTTGGGGTCCGATTGCAGAAGCGTTAAAGCATTTAAGTCCCGGCGGCAGACTCGTCGTCAATGGAATCCGTAAAGAAGAAATCGATAAAGATGTTTTATTGAAATTG
>PMLN01000111.1 GCA_003158885.1 Anaerolineae bacterium | reverse complement strand
AGGAGATTGCTTCACTCCGTTCGCAATGACAACATGTTATAGGAGATTGCCGCATCCAATGGTGGCTGGGGCCCCAGCCCTACCCCAACCCTCCCCAAATACAATGAGAAAATGTTGGGAGGCGGATGTATTGACTGGATCATCGGATTTAGGGAGGGAGAAAGAGTACTCTGAACGAGATTGCTTCGTCCGCTTTTAGCCTGCCCGCAACGAAATATTACTCACCGCAAACTTCTTGATTAATATTTCCCGGGTATCTTTCATCGATTCTTCAAGGGCAGGGAACGCAAACCAGGCAGTCATAAAGCCGAACAAGCCGCCGGTCAGCACGCGCATGAAAGGCGTGCTCTCATAATATGGCATATAAGAAATCAGCCACGACCAGTTGAACTGGCTGAACAACTGCCAAAAGCCATCAATGCCAATCGGGACGATACCAAGCAAAAACCACAGCGACCAATGCAGGGAAGGAAGGCGGCGCTTCGTTACACTATAGATCAGACCAAAGAGAACGATCGCGGCGTAGATGGCAACATCCCGTTCACAAAAGGCAACTTTATAGCCGAGCGCCGCATTCCCGATGAACTGGCGGGCAGAGATGCGCGAGATGTTAAAGGGGTCGGCCAAATTCTGAAACCCGGTCACCTGCTCCAGCGTTTTCACGCCCACCATCCCGGCTTCCTTCAAGGGATAATAAGGCTGTTCACCGAACAAGAAGAACGAACGGAACGCAAACTGATGGCAGAGCGGGCTGTAGATCGTGTAAATAATCTTCGCCGGAAGCTCCGCACCGATCTTCATCAGAATGGGAGCCAGGAAGGGCAAACCGACATAAATAAAAACGATCCAATTGATAATCGCCAGATAATGACGGGAGATCCAAAAATAGAGGCGGTCGCTTTTCGAGACGGTCTCCCCATTATGGACGCGCTGTTGAAACTTTTCACCGTCCACCTGCTCCAACTGGCCGCGGCGGTCGCCGGCCGCTCCCAGCGTCATCTCCAAGGTCTGAGAGGTGATCGGCGCTTTAAGTTTATACGGGCCGATCTCCACCACCGGAATTTGATTGCCGTATTTTTCCTTCAAGGCCGGCTCAGAATCAATGTTTACTTCCACAAGACGATGCGGAAACTTATTCTCCAAAGCCTTCAAATCTTTTTTGACCTGCTCGCATAACTCACAAGGATCACGCATATAAAGGGTTACATTAAGCATTTTGCCTCAAATCAGATACCAAAATTGAAATAGAAGAATTGAGCCCGTTGGGCAATCATCTCGAAGANNGAATATGCGGAAAGCAGTTTTGTGCCGAGCGCGACCGAGCCGCCGTTGACGGCAAAAGTCAGGATCGTGCCCAATACCGGCCCAACACAAGGCGACCAGCCGGCCGAAAAGAACACGCCCATGAGAGCCGACGAAAGATAGCCCAGATTTTGATCCGGCAGTTCGTGGATGCGGGCATCGTATTCGAGGAAGGGAATGCGCAAGATGCCGATCATGTGCAGACCAAAAACAATAACCACAAACCCACCGATCCTCGCCAGCCAAAAACGGAGGCTGACAAGCAACCCGCCTGCCGCCGAGGCGGCCACGCCCAAGATAATGAAGACCACGCTGAAGCCCAGCACAAAGGCCAGGCCGTGCGTGAAAGTTATCCAGCGATTGGAGGCGGTATTTTCCCCGCCCGCCGCGCGTCCGCTAAGATAACCGATGTAAGCCGGAACCAGGGAAAAAACGCAGGGGGAGAGAAATGAAGCCAGCCCGGCAAGAAAAGCCAAGCCAATAGTGACTCGGGTAATGTCCATCTCGTTTATCTATCATCCATGTTGATTTTGAAAAAACGCATTGCAAAGATCACTGCGTGGGGAGTTTCAACTGACTGACCACCACATGCGTGCCTCCATTGGGATACTGAAGCACAATATCGCCCTGATCGAGGGATATATTGGGAGACGACCAGCGGAAGATCCATTTCGCATCCTCCGGCGCAACATTGACGCAGCCATGGGAACGCGGCTCGCCGAAGTCGTTGTGCCAGAAGGCGGCATGGATGGCCATACCGGCTTGATTGAAAAACGTGGTCCAGGAAATGGCAGGGGTATCGAAGCCCGCCCCAGTGGTGCCGCCCGCCATGTGAATCGAGAGAGACTTGCGCCACGTGGTCTGATCACCCAGAGGAGTGAGCCACTTCGTCACTTGATTGCCGTAGGCATCATAGAGCGCGCCGCTCGAGATGCGGCAGAAATAAACCTCGGTATTGCCTTCAAAACATTGCAGGTATTGATGCTGGATGGTGATATCCACTTTGATGACTTTCTTGGCCGGGTCAACATCCGGGTTGATCGGTGAAGTATCATCAAGCGTCAAGGGGCGAAAGGCGGAAGCATCCGCCCAGAAGATATCGCCATAGCTGCCGCCCGTCATACCGGCAGGACGGCCGCCGTTCTCATTGAAGCGATAGAAAATTTTTCCACTGCTATCGGCGCTGATCTGGTCGATCCAGGCCACCTGGCTGTAATACAAACGCGGAGCAAGATTTTGCGAGGTCAAATCCTTGGACCAGGGCGCCTGCGGAGCCGCGCCTCTCAAATCCAGGTTGACAAAGGGTACGGTCACTTCAGCCCAAAAACCTTTTTTACCATTGGGGATGGCATTGAAGGGCGTATTGGGCAGGTTGCGTACGGGTTGGAGAAACGGCGAATAGATAAAGCCTTCATTCGTCTCAACCCAGCGCTGATTAATAGCACCCGGCATGGGGCCGGCCAATTCAGTATGCCAATCCACCAGGGCATCTTCATAAAGAATTTTAACAATGGAGGCATTGGGATTGGGTGCGGACATGACATTCAGTTTATTTAAAACGCGGCCTTGCAAATTGGCGGCTGCAGGAACCTGCGGCGCAGCGGGAACGGAAAAGCCGCGCGTACCCAGCAACGGACTCAATGCAAGCGAGCCTGTGCCGAGACCGGCCAGTTTAAGAAAATCACGACGCGATAAAGGATGAGATTTCATGTTCATTTACCTTGAAAAAGATTGGGCAAGGATACCCGTAAAGAGACGCAAAGTCAAATCCATCTCCAGGAGGTCGAAAAGGTCTGAGAGGTCGAGAGGTCTGAAAGGTCGAAAAGGTCGAAGGTTGGAAAGTTTGAAAGGTTGGAAAGTCGGAAGGTGTGAAGATCATGCAAAGAATTCCTCGAGGGCGCGCAAGCCGTTGGCGCTGAGCTTGTGTCCAATTTCATCTTCACAAAACGTGACCCGTGCGCCGGCGCGTTCCAACAGCGCAACCGATTGACGCGCGTACTCGATCCGGACCATTTCATCCAGCGTTCCATGCGCGACGAAAAACGGTTTGCCGCTTAAACCATGTTTCTCGATCAAAGATTCTGATCCTATGGGAATGAAACCGGATAACACACCGGCGCGCCGAATGCGTTCGGGATAAAGCAAGGCCAGCACATTCGTCAAGGCTGCACCCTGACTGAAGCCGATCACATCGAATTGACCCGCATCCAGATTTTGCCGGGCGGCATAATCATCAATCAGCGCAATCAAGGAATCGGCAGAGGGACGAAAATCCTCGAACGTAGGCCAGCCGCGCTGGCCGCCCTGAGGAGCACGCCATGAGTAGCCGCTTGGGTCGGCCGTATGGGGCGCACGCGGTGCAATGACCCAGTAATCGGGAGGAAAATTCCGCGTAAAGATCCACATCGAGTTTTCATCGCCGGTCCAGCCATGCAGAAGAAGCAACAGCCGCGCAGGAACCCGCGAAGCGGGACGCACTCGCAAGGTCCAGTCATGAAAGGTTATTACATCCGTATCACTTGGAATTCGCACGTTTTACAATCCAATCTATCCCATAAAGGGCAAGGAAAATAAGGGCAATCGGCACAAGCGCACCCAGCAAACATAAGAGGCCCGTGATGGCCGCACCTAAACCATAGATCAACCAGATCAACCCCAATCCAAAGATAAACAGCAGAACAAAGGCTCCAAAGGCAAGTTGGACATTCGTTTGCCTGGCATAGGAACGCAAATCCCGTTTCATGATCCATCTCCCAATAAGCGGCGGCGCAAAAGATTCGGCCAGGCAGTGACACGTTTGAGTTCGGGCAAAGCCGCTTCAAAAGCAGCCTCACCGCGCTTGGCCACTGCGCGCACGTCCACTACATCCAACAAACCGATATCCGCCACATCCGGGCGGATGATCACATCGGGTTTATCAATCTTCAGGCGCAGGTCGCTCAACATGCGATCGGAGGCATCCAAGGAACGCATGAACACACCAAAGGCCTGTGTAATGCGCAGGCGGGTCAGGTGTTGAACGATGGGGTCAGGAAGGGGCAAATGAAAGGAAGGCAGGCGGGCAGGTTCGCCCACAGAGCCATTCAAAACAACTGCAACGACCGGCAGATGAGGGGCAAGGGAACGGGCGGGTAAGACCGGCACAGGATCAAACACGCCGCCATCCACCAACTCCATGCCATCGACGCGGAAAGGCGTAAAGAAGGTGGGCAGGGCAATCGTGGCTAGAATAGCATCCCGTACACGGCCTTCACACAAAATCACCTCGCGCGCGCTGTTTAAATCCACAGCTGTAACCGCAAAAGGGAGCTTGAGATCGGCAAACGTGCGGTCACCAAGAGTATCCTTCAACCATTGCTCGACGCCTGCCAGGCCGTAGAACGAGGCGGTATCCTGGGGACGGCGTCCGTATAAATGCCGTTGATCGACACGGGCGAAGATCTGTTCCAGTTCATCCATCGAATAACCGGCGGCATAGACAGCGCCCACCACCCCACCGAAACTCGTTCCCGCAATGGCACGCACGCGAAAACCGTGCTTTTCCAGTTGNNCGCAAGACGCCAATGTGGGAATTGCCTTTTGCTCCGCCGCCGCCTAGTGCAAGTGAAATATCCATAGCATTATCCTGAGTATGCGCATCAAAGAAAACTTACGGTTAGCTGTTAGCTATTAGCTTTCAGCGGTCAGCCAAACACTCTCAGGTAAATTATACGCTCACAAGCGGAGAAGGCTTCAAGACATTAATCAAAGGTTTAACATCCGCGTGATGGGCAAATAGTTGGAAGGTTTGAAGGTTGGAAAGTTAGAAAGTTGAAAAGTTGAAAGGTTAGAAGGTTTGAGCGATCCCGAGGACACGGATACAACTTTTAAAATATCCGACTCTTCGCATTACCTGAGAAACCTGTGCCAACCAGGGAAACATCCATGTATGAAAAATCAGGCAGCAACCTGAGGCAGAAGTATTTTCAACGCCTTCACCAGTCTTTCCAAATCCTCGGAAGTGTTGTAGCCCTGCACGGATATGCGGACAAATTGGCGATCCTGCCATTGGATCAAGGGTACCTCTATTTTGTATTCATCATATAGACGGCTTTTGAGAATCACCAGGTTGGATGAGGGAAGCGGCGCGATGCCCATTTGGCTATAAAAGTCCGAATCGAGCGGGTAGAGGGGAGGCAAACCCGATAACTCGCAAATCCGTTCGATGGCCTGGCGCAACAGAACGTGACATTCGCAACGCACTTCGTCCCAGGCATGCGCCTGCATAAACTGGATGGCAGCAGGAACGGTCAATGCGGCAGCCGGGTCTTTCGTGCCCGTCCATTGCAAGAGGTCCACATAGCGGGAGCCGGTGGTTGTCTCGGGCGTGGCGCCATAGCCCCAACTCACAATCAGGGGTTCGACCAAGGCCTGCCTTTCGCGCCGAACATAGAGGAAGGCCGAACCCTTGACGTTGAGCATCCATTTATGGCAATTCCCGAAGACAAAGTCCGCACCCAAAGATTGGAGATCAACGGGGATTTGTCCGGGCGAATGAGCGGCATCGATCACAGTCAATATGCCCGCCTGCCTGGCACGCTGACAAATTTTTTCCACCGGAAGGCGCAAGGCAGTCGGAGAAGTTATGTGACTCAAATAAATCACCCGGGTGCGCGGCGTGACGCCGAGCCAGAACCGTGCGATGATCTCTGCCTCGGAATGGACAGGCAAGGGAAGGGATTGATGAATATATTGTGCGCCCGTTTTTTGACAATTGAAATCCCAGGTGTAGTCGCAGGCGCCATATTCATGATCGATAGTCAGAACTTCATCACCCGGATTGAGATGCAGGGAACGGGCAATGATATTGACGCCGTGCGTGGCATTGGGAATGTAAACCAAGTCATCCGCAGCGGCGTCAAGATATTTACCAAGCACAGAGCGCGACTCGCCCAGCAAGGCATCCAATTCACGGCCAAGAAATAGGACTGGCTGGCGTTCGAGTCTGAGCTGCCAGTTTTGGTAGGCTTCAAAAACGGGTTTGGGGCTTGCGCCAAAGGAGCCGTGATTGAGGAAAACAATATCCGGATCGAGGAGAAAATATTCTTTTAATGACATACAATCCTTATTGGAAAGCGGCTCATTTCGTGGGCTTCTGAATCATTCACCACGGAGTCCACAGAGTTCTCCCCAGGTTTTTCTTCGCGAACTCTGCCTGCACTGCGCCGCAGGCACACGTGTGATCTTTGCGGTGAGAAAGAATTAGTTCACTATACTCGCTGGGATAGCGTCAGGTCTTTTATTGACAACGATCCAGCGGACTTACCTGCGCATATGTCAGTGAACTATTAATGGGTCATCAAGTCAATCAGTTGAGGATAAACAATATCAATGTGCTGGTCAGGTTGTGTGGGGTCAATCACATCATGGGGCAAGCCAAGGCTTACCGGAAACTCAAACGTCTTAAGGCTTGCGCCGCGTTGACGCCAGTTCGCGACAATTTGAGCGGTAAGAGCATTGTTAACCGACGAGTCGTTCGCGTTGGTCACAACCAGAATCGTTTTCGCAGCGGGAGCCGTTTGCCATGCCTTGATCTGCACCTCAAATCCAAGCCGCAAAGTCTGAGCCAGAGCACGCGTGGAATAACGCGGATAGGCATGCATAGGTCCAGCCTGCTCTTGCAGGACCGGGTCCCACCATGTATATGAATTGGGAAGAGTCATATACATGTTCATCACGGGAGCCGTGAGCAGAGTCGGAATCTGCTTGAACCCAAAGGCAGGGGAGATAATCACTGCCTGATCAACGTCACTGCGATTCTGAGCCGCCCAGGAAGTGACCACCCCGCCAGCCGAGATGCCCATCATTGTCACCTGATCGCCCAGTCCATCGGCGATATCCACCATTTGATCGGCATACGCCGCGAGTTCATCCGCGGTCAGTTGACTCTGTTCATCCGTCATACGGTCGGCCAGACCGTGATGCGGCAGGGGCACGATCAGTACGTTATAACCCAGATCGGCATTGGTGCATGAAAGATTGACAAACAGGGCGTGACCGAGTTATTTTAGTTTATGCCTAAACAAAAGC
>PMLN01000402.1 GCA_003158885.1 Anaerolineae bacterium | reverse complement strand
GCGCTGGGTTCCGCCTTCCAGAATATCTACGCCGAAGGCTATCCCGATGAAGGGACGCGCTGGATGTCCGAAGAGGAAATTTTGGATTATCCGGAGCGTTTAGCGGAGTATCGCCGCAGCGGCGACCCGCGCTATTACAAAGGCGTGGAGTATGCCGATGTGGTTGAGTCGCTGGCACGCCGCCGCACCGCGGAAGCCTTCGCCGCCAACGGCTATTCCGCCGACCAGATCTATGTGAATGTACAAGGCCTTTCCGGTGCGCCTGCCAACAACGCCGTCTATCAGGCCCTGCTCAATCTCGGCGATACCGTCATGGGACTTAACCTCCTGCACGGCGGTCACCTCTCGCATGGTTCCTCGGTCAATCGTTCCGGCAAATGGTTCAAGGCCGTGCATTACGCCGTTGACGAGCATGAGCGTCTCGATTACGACGCCATCCGCAAACTGGCGCTCGAGACCAAACCAAAACTCATCATTGCCGGGTACTCCTCCTATTCGTGGGTTCCCGATTGGAAGAAATTCCGTGAGATCGCCGATGAAGTCGGCGCGTACCTGCTGGCCGACATTTCGCACATCGGCGGCCTTGTGGCGGCGGGCGTGGTGCCTTCCCCCATCGGCCATGCCCACGTGGTCATGTCCACCACGCATAAGAGCCTGGATGGCCCGCGCGGCGCCGTGTTGCTGACTACCTATCCTGACATCGCCAAAAAACTCGACAAAGCCGTCTTTCCCGGTGAACAGGGCGGACCGCATGTCCATGTCTTTGCGGCTTTGGCCCTGACCTTCAAGCTGGCACAAACCAAACAGTTCAAGAAACTCCAGGCCCAAACCATCAAGAACGCCCAGGCCATGGCGGATCAATTCGTGAAGCGCGGGCTGCGCGTCCCCTTTGGCGGCACGGACTGCCACATGCTCAATGTGGATTGCACCAGCGTCAAGGGCCTTGATGGTTCGCATCTCACCGGCGACCAGGCCGCCCGTATTTTGGATCTCGTCGGCATTGTGGTTAACCGCAATACGATCCCCGGTGATAAGAACTCTGCCGATCCATCCGGCATCCGCCTGGGTACGCCGTGGATTACCCAGCGCGGTTTTACCGAGAAAACTTCGCGCGAATTGGCGAATATTATGGCCGATGTATTGCTGGCCTGTGCGCCTCATTCCGTGGATACACCGCATAAAGGGCGGGTCAAGCGGGCGAAGTTGGACTTCAACGTGTTGAATGATGCCAGGCTGCGCGTCCGCGAATTGGCGGCTGCCGCAGGCATTGATTTCAAATTCAAGAAGAGCGGCTATCCCCATTTCTATTTCATAGATGACAAGGCCACCTCGGGCGTTTTTGAGTTGAGCGGCCATCGCGTACGTCAGGTCTTGGATTACGCCGCCTCCAGCGACCTATCCGCCTTGAAGAAGGGCAAGTCGCAGCAGACCTCCCTTGCCACCCCGAAAGGCGCGGTCACAGGCACGCTGACCTGTGTGAACGCGGACACCTATACGCTGCAGGTTCCCGCGGCCAAAACAGGCCTTGTTGGAACGTGGCTGCGCGATCTGTCCGACGGATATACATCCTTCAACCTCAACGGCAAAAAAGATTTCGATGCCAGGCGCATGCCCGGCCCATTTGTTGTAAATGCCGCCGTAGAGACGAAGCATGCTTCGTCTCTACTTGTTGCCAAAGGCCAGGAGAAACCTTGGTTTATCGGCATCCCGCCTGCCTCCAAAAAAGAGGCGACCGAGAAGCCTCCGTTTGTGTGGAAGGAAGTCGAGGGCGAGTTAAAGAGGACCCGCATGAACCAGGCTCATCGTGACCTGGGCGGCAGGATGGTGCCCTTTGCCGGTTGGGAGATGCCTGTGGTTTACACCAGCATCTATGAGGAACACCTCGCCACGCGCCAGGCCGCCGGCCTGTTCGATGTCTCGCACATGGGTGTCTATGAGGTCAAGGGGCCGGATGCAGCCTCCTTCCTCGATACGATCTGCGCCAACGATTGCGGCGGCTTGCTGCCCGGCGAAAGTTTGTACAGCCAGTTTATGACGCCCGACGCGGATGTGATTGACGATACGCTGGTCTACCGCCGTGCCTGGGATAAATACCTCGTGGTGGTCAACGCCTCGAACGATGACAAGGATCGCACCTGGTTTGAATCGGTGCGGGACGGCAAGGTCAAGATTGATAACGCCCGTCCGTTTGCACGCGCGTATGGTTACGATACGGTCATCCGAAACTTAAGGGACCCGAAAGCGGGTTCCGACATGCGCATTGACATCGCGCTGCAAGGCCCAAAAAGCCGCGACATCCTGCTGGCCATGGGCATGGACGATAAGACCCGTGCTCGCATCCTGAAGTTGAAGCGCACGGAGTTGTGCGACGGTGTGGTGGGTGGTTTCGACTTGATCGTCTCGCGCACCGGCTATACCGGCGAAAAGATGGCCTTCGAGTTGTTTGTCCATCCCGACCGCGCCGTGGATTTCTGGAATGCGATCCTGAAGGCGGGCGAGCCATTTGGCGTCAAGCCGATCGGTCTGGGCGCCCGCGACAGCCTGCGCACGGAAGCTGGCCTGCCCCTATACGGCGACGAGATGGGACTGGGTTCCGGCAAGCACGGACAGCGTGACCTGGGCGTGGCCGAAGGCGGCTTTGGTTCCTACGTCAAGCCCTATAAGCCCTGGTTCATTGGGCGTGAGGCCTACGTGGCGCGTGAGAAGGAACGCAAGAGTGTGGTGGTGCGCTTCCGCTTCGACGAAGCGCGCGTCCGTATGGCCCATAACAGCGACCCGGTGGTCAATAAAGATGGTAAGACTATCGGTTATGTGACCTCCTGCGCCATTGACAGCGAGCGCTTCCTGACCGGTCAGGCCTTTATCGAATTGCCCTACAGCGCCGAAGGCACGCCCATCCTGATCTACCAGGGCGGCGTGATGGATCGCCCGGCTACACCCGCGAAGGTAGTGAGTCGATTCCCGAAGCTTTAGTGAATGGTGAGTAGAGAATAGAGAGTAGTGAATGGGACGGTGATTTCTGCCGTCCCATTTTTATTGATGTCGTTGCGAGGAGCCGCGTTGGTTGAGTAGCGAACGAAGTGAGCGTAACGCCCTGCGCCCTTTCAGGGTCGAAACCAGCGGCGACGAAGCAATCTCCGAACACGTCAAAAGACGTTGTATAATCATCTCAAGATGGTTGCCGTAGGCGTCCCGACGATTGACAAACGCAAGCGCATTCCACAAAAAGCCATTGACCAGGTGGTGGAGCAGATCGTGGAGAACTTCCAGCCGCAAAAGATCATCCTGTTCGGCTCGTATGCGCGCGGGAACCCGCGCCCCGAAAGCGATGTGGATATGCTGGTCGTCATGGACACGCCGCTGCGGGAAATCGAACAATCCCTGGAAATCTACCGTCGTTTGAATGTTATGTTCGGGTTGGACTTGATCGTTTACACGCCTAAGCACCTTCAAGAGCGCCTGAAAATGCACGATTGGTTTTTGATTGATGTCGTCAAAGAAGGTAAGGTTGTTTATATAATACCCACGGTCACAAATTGCCACAGCGGCGAAGGTGGTAAGTCGGTTCGCAAAATTGTAGAGCATGAAAGAGGAAAGCATAATGACACAAAAACAACAAGAGGAATCGGAGCAGGAACAGGCACGAAAACTGCAAAAAGAGGCGCGGGTGCAACTGGAGCAGGAACAGGAGCAGAAAGAAAAACTGCAAAAAGCGGAACGGGTGCAACTGGAGCAGGAACAGGTGCAGAAACAAAAACAGCGACAACAGGAACGGGTGCAACTGGAGCAGGAACAGGTGCAGAAACAAAAACAGCGACAACAGGAACAGGTGCAACTGGAGCAGGAACAGGAACTGAAACGAAAACTGCAGAAACAAGAACAGCAACAGAAAAAATAGGTAAAGCTGCAGCCTCGCCCATTCTTATTTATCAAGGTGGTGAGCAGGTTCCCGAAGGCGTAAGGCGTAAGCAAAGGAATGAAAGAGGCGGTGACTTGCGAGTGAAGAGTCTACCGCCTCGTGGTATTATTGTGCTCGTGAGCTGACTCGCAGAGAGCAAAAAGTCTATGAAGAAGAAAACAACTGAACTCAATGACGAACTGCGCCCCGAATACGATTTGAAGTCCCTGCTCAAGGGCGGCGTGCGCGGCAAGTATGCAAAGAAATACCGCGCGGGGACGAAACTTATTTTGCTCGAGCCGGATGTTGCCAAGGCCTTCCCGAATGAGAAAGCAGTGAATGAGGCGTTGCGGCTGGTGATGAAGTTAAATAAGGTTCAGGATAAGACTCGGCAGGGCGCAAGACAATAAGGCGGCGTGATGGAGCGCCCCGCGACGGGGCGAAGGTGATGAGTTGGTTCGCGAAACTGTAAGAAGAAAGTGAATGGGTAATCGTGAATAAGATGGCAGATGTGGGGTGTCGTTCCGTTCACGAACGGATTTAATTATGATAAGGTATCATCTTGATGATTTAGGTTGGTTTCAATTCGAATGGTTAATTCAATCTTTGCTGAAGGCAGAGTGTGGATTACTCGTTGAATCATGGGGAGGTAGCGGCGATTATGGAAGAGACTCTTATTCAAAAGGAAAATTGGCATTTCTAAAAAACAGCACTACAAACGGACCATTTGTTTTTCAAACCAAATTTGTCCAAAACGCAAATTCGTCAAATGCAAATTCCGAGACTTCTATCATCGCTGCGATTGAAAGGGAAATTGAGAGAATAAAGCACAGGATTGAAATAAAAGAATGGAGCAAACCAAACTACTATATATTAATTGCGAACCGCCACGTGAGTGCTG
>PMLN01000319.1:7940-8877 GCA_003158885.1 Anaerolineae bacterium | reverse complement strand
ATGGCGGTAAAGTTCTGACTGTGCAAGCTGTTCATGAGTTGACTGAAATCATGCACGCTGATCTGACTTGGGTCGGTTACTGTTCCTTTCGTAATGGAATGGAACATGATGGTGACCACAATGGTGCCCGGCACGGCGTTGGTCGAAGTCCACTTGGCTTTGAGGTATTGGCAGGAATCATTGATATACGTGTGGGGCGTATCCAGCGCATTAAGGGCGGTGGTTGTAAATTGGGCGGGCAGCGCCGGCGGAGTCTGCAGGATAGTCGGCGTTGGGAGTGGTGTCTTGGTGGGGGTTGCGGTGACTTTCGTTCGTTGAATGGCTGCAAACGCGGTTTGCACGGCCTGGGTCATGGCCGCATCTGGATTAACGGTCGGCGCTTGGGGCTGGCACGCATTCAACAAAATGGTGAGCAGGCCGACGGTCAAAAGTACAAAGCGGAAAGAGAGGGATAATGAATTTTTTCGTTTCATGGTTTGGTTCACAATAATAACAGAAAAGGCGCATCTCTCGACGCGCCTTTTTTACTCCATACTGCCTGTATATCACTCGTTTGAGTCGCCTTTGATATAAGCTTCCACCATCTCGCGGCAGAGGCTGTCACGGAATTGTTTGGGCGGGGTCTTGAAGAAATAAGACGAGGGCCCGACGATCGGTCCGCTCAAGCCGCGGTCCAATGCGATCTTGGCACAGCGAACGGCATCGATCATCACACCCGCCGAATTGGGGCTGTCCCACACTTCCAGTTTGGCTTCNNGCCTTCCATGCGGACGTAACACCATTTGCGGTCGGTCAGCCACGGCACGTAATCCGATGGGCCCACATGAATATTATTCTTGCCGAGATCATAGGGGATCATGCTGGTGACGGCGCCGGTCTTTGAAATCTTCTTGCTCTCGAGCCGCTCGCGTTCGAGCATGTTCAGGAAGTCGGTGTT
>PMLN01000319.1:0-7824 GCA_003158885.1 Anaerolineae bacterium | reverse complement strand
GCACTGATCACCTGTTCCACATACCATTTGGTCGCTTCTTCTGAGCCGACGGGCAGGAAGTTGACCACCACATCGGTTTTGGTTTCCTTGAGCAGGCCGGTAATGTCCGCCGTTGGACCGGGCGCTTTCTGGATGACCTCTGAGAGATATTTGCCCAGGCCGTCATGGGTCATGCCCCGCACCACGGGCACATCCAGCTTGGGCACGTTGCAAAACTTATAGGTATTGTTCGGTTCGGCGAAGATTGCTTCCGAAAGGTCCTTCCCCACTTTGGTCACATTGATATCAATTCCCAGTGTGAACTCGATATCGCGAACATGGTAACCGCCGAGATTAACATGCATCAGTCCCGGCACGGTGGCGTTATCGGGCGTATCCTTGTAAAACTGCACACCTTGAACCAGGGATGAGGCGCAGTTGCCCACTCCGATGAGCGCGACGCGTACTTTTTTATTGGCCATACATTGTCTCCTTAAGAATTATTCGACTTGCTTTGAGATAACGGATCCTGGGGAATTCATCCACGGATTACACCGGCATTGTACTCGTGGAGTATTCTACAAGATCTTTCTCCGATCTTTTCAGCCTGCGGGAGTGGATAAAATAGTGGGCCAATTTCTTTTTCACCACAGAGTCCACGGAGAAAAATCGGGGCAAAAAACTCTGCGCTCTCCGTGTGCTCTGCGGTGAATATCTCGTAAGCCCACGAAATGAACCACTTCCCGGCCTGCGGGATCTGTGGATGATTCCGGTTGCGATAGTATAATCTCATTGCCTATGGATAGCGAGCGGATGATTCGCCTCGAACGACTCCTTGAAATCACGCGCAACCTCAGCGCCGCGCTCGATCTCGACCCATTTCTTAAATCGGTCATCGCCGAGACCTGCGGACTCACGGAAAGCGAGGCTGCCTGCATTTTGAAGTACGACGAGACCAGCGACGAACTGGAATTTCTTGCGGTACCCTGGCATTATCGGGATGCCCTGCGAGACAGGAGGATTCCGCTGGATGGAAGCGCGGCCGGTCTTGCGTTCCGCGAGGCCAAACCGATTCATATTCCTGATTTCGGACCGGAATCGAACTGCTTCAGCGCATTGGATTTCGCATCGGGATTTGAAACGCGTTCCCTTCTCGCGGTTCCGCTAATGCTCAAAGGCCGGCCGTTGGGTGTGCTGGAAGCCGTCAATAAAATAGGCGCTGCCAATTATACCGAGGATGACATTACCATCCTGGAGACCCTGGCTGCTCCGTCCGCGCTGGCCATCCATAACGCAGAACTACAGCGCCGTATTGAAGCCGGGGCATCTGAAATCGCCAATCTGGATCGGCTTAAGAGCGATTTTATTGCCATTACCTCGCATGAACTGCGCACGCCGCTGGGGTTGATCCTTGGACATGCCACATTTCTTCGCGAATTGCTCGGCGATCAGTATCACGAGCAGATGGATATTATCATCAAGAACGCCTCGCGGCTCAAGGAGATTATCGAGAACCTTGCCAGCGTGGATAATTTTCAGAGCGGCGTTGCCCGTATTCGCCAGCGCGCCGTGTCGATATCGCGTATCATTGAGGATGTAGTCGCTTCCTTTTCCGATATGGCCTCCGCGCGGAATATTACCCTGAAGGCCAATGCGCACCGCGCGGATTTGCTGGTCGAAGCGGATGGCGGCAAAATTTCGATTGCCTTGAGTAACCTGGTCAAGAATGCCATTATGTTCACGAATGAGGGCGGTCATGTGTTTGTGGACGGCGAACTCTTGCCGGGTTATGTGAAAGTTTCCGTGATTGATGATGGCATCGGGATTCCCGCCAGGGATTTGCCGCATATCTTCGACCGTTTCTTCCAGGTGGAGACCCATTTGACGCGGCGGCACGGCGGCATGGGTCTGGGACTCTCGGTCGCGAAGGCGATGATCGAATTGCATGGCGGGCGCATCTGGGCCGAAAGCATGGAAGGAAAGGGAAGTGCCTTTACGTTCCTTTTACCCGTCAATTCCATGCAGGCCGAAGCCGGTTCGCGCGTCTTTCTTCCATGAGCATATGAACCGCTAAGATCGCGAAGAACGCTAAGAGAAAAAAGAAAAACCTGCGCGCCCGCCTGCCCTTTGTTCCCTGCCCTTGTGTCCTTCAAGGGTTGAGGGTTGCGTGCTTTGCGGTAAAAAAACATGAGCCCAACTTTTGTTATTGTCGGACGAATCGCACGCGAATTTATCCTGCCTTCCTCAGGCCAGCCGCTGTTGGACCATCCCGGCGGTAATGTGCTTTACGCGGCAGGCGGATTGAGCTTGTGGGAAAAGGAAATCGGGCTGCTGGCGCGCATCGGCGAGGATTATCCGCGCCTGTGGTTGAAAGATTGGGAAGCGCGCGGCATGGATATCCGCGGTGTTCGGATTTTGCCGCAAAGCGTTGATCTTCGCAGCTTCATCGCATACGATGAAAAGTTCGAGGTTTCGCGCGGCGCTCCGGTTTCACAGTTCGCACGGCGCTCGTTGCCCTTCCCGAAGAGTTTGCTTGGATATCAGGCTCCTCCCGAGACCGTTGTCCTCCAGCCAAAGGGAGGGGCTAATGCCCGCGAGAGCGCCGGGGCGCCCGATCCGCTTGCGCCTCTGCCGGTGGAGATTCCGCGTGATTATCTGGAAGCGCGCGCCGCGCATCTTTGCCCGCTTGATTTTACAAGTCACAATCATTTGGCGCATGTGTTCAAATCCGCATCGGTCAATACGATCACTCTCGACCCTTCGCCGGGGTATATGAATCCCTCGTTTTATAAGAACCTGCGCGTCCTTCTTTCGGGACTGGCGGCCTTTCTTCCCTCCGAGGAAGAATTGCGCGCCCTCTTCTGGGGCGAGACACATGATCTGTGGGAAATGGCCGCCGCCCTCGGAGCTTACGGGTGCGAGATCATCGTGGTGAAGCGCGGCGCGCGCGGGCAAATGGTATATGATGTGCCGGGCAAACATAAATGGGAAGTGCCCGCCTATTCATCCCGCATGGCTGACCCGACCGGTGCTGGCGATGCGTTCTGCGGTGGGTTCCTGGCCGGCTATCGAAAAACGTATGACCCCTTGCAGGGGGCCTTATATGGAAATGTTTCGGCTTCATTGAAGGTGGAAGGCAGCGGCGCCTTCTATCCCTTGGATGTTCTGCCCGGTTTGGCGGAGGCGCGTTTGCATGCCTTGAAGGATTTGGTGAGAAAGGTGTGAGGCGAAACGCAAAGCACGAAATGCAAAACGTAAAACGTAAAACGCAAAAACGCAAAACGTGAGAAGGGCAGGGAAATAGGGAATGGTGAATTGGAAATAGATGAGCGGAGAGGAGGAAGTAAAATATAACCATGACAAATTTTATTGAACAATTGCTGGAGCTTGCCATTCACATCCAGCAAATTTCCGCGCCGACCTTCGAGGAGAAAGGACGTGCGGAATTTGTGCGCGAGAGATTCATCCAGGAGGGATTGGAAGATGTCTCGATGGATTCGGTGAACAATCTGTACGGGCGGTGGGTGGGGGGCGGAGGACCAAAGCAAAATGCAAAGCCGTTGATTGTCTCGGCGCATATGGATACGGTTTTCCCGTCCGGGACAAACCTGAATGTGACGCGCGACGACGAGCGGATTTACGGGCCGGGCCTCGGCGATAACTCGCTGGGCGTGGCGGCCTTGTTTGGATTAATATGGATGCTGCGCGAGCGAAGGATTCGATTACAAAATGATGTTTGGTTTGTTGCCAATGTCTGTGAGGAGGGGCTGGGTGATCTGCGCGGCATGAAGGCTGTGGTGGATAAATTCGGCGAAGAGGTTCAAGCCTATCTCGTGATCGAGGGCTTATCACTGGGACATGTTTACCATCGCGCCGTTGGTGTCAAGCGCTATCGCCTCACGGTCAGGACTGCGGGCGGGCACTCATGGTCGGATTATGGCCAGCCCTCGGCCATCCATGAAACCGCCCGGCTCGTCACGCAGATTGCCTCACTTTCGCTTCCGGCGCTGCCGCGCACCACATTGAATGTGGGCAAAATTTCCGGCGGAATGGGCATCAATGTGCTGGCTTCCGAAGCGGATTTTGAATTGGATTTGCGTTCTGAAAGTATGGAGGCGTTGAATACGCTGGTTCATCAGGTGGAAGTTCTGATTCGCTCGGGGATCAAGAACGGTGTGAAGATCGAATCTGAAGTGATCGGCGAGCGCCCGGCAGGCGAGATCGCGCCGGGTCACCCGCTGATCCGGCTCGCTGAGGAATGCCTGCGCGAACAGGGTATCAAACCGGAATTGACTTCTGGTTCAACCGATGCCAATATTCCTTTAAGCCGTGGTTATCCAGCTACCGTGTTGGGCGTCACCACCGGCGGCGGTGCGCATACCGTGCATGAATATATTGACGTTGGCCCCATCGAAAAAGGTATGGAGCAGTTGGTGAGGTTTGTTGGTTTTGTAGTTATGGCATAGGCGGTATCGGTACAAATGTAGGTGATGCGGCTGGGGAGCAAAGATTAAAGTCTGACAAAGATATAAATAGCACTGAGGAAAAGGGATTGATCAGTTGAATCATCTCTTGTTTTGTGTCCCCGTTGGCAAATTGGAATGAAATTCCCGAATTTAAGTTAACGTTCCTTAACGCCTCGACAGCCTGCTGGGGGGATAGATTATCTTCTATTCTTATTTCTTCCGTGGCTGGCAAAATAATTCTGTGTGTCTCACCACTTCCAATATTAATTGGTGGTGATGAATAATCCAGTTTATTCTTTGATTGTTTTACCCATGAATCAAATGGTGAGTTGTGTGTTTGCAACCAGTTGGTAAGTTCTTCAGATGTACCAAAGAATTCGTAATCAATAGATGCGTTTATCGACGGATGAAACGTTTCAACATTAGGGTTGTAATCGATTTTTATCAGCGAATCTGGTTTGCCGCCAAAATTACTAACATCAAATCCAACAGCAAAATCTATTTGCCACTCACTGTATCCCATTGCTGTTTTACAGGGCAACTTATCTTGGCTGTAATCATGAAATTCACCCACATAAGTTACTATAGGCTCAGGCACCTGAGATTCTTGAGCAATCTTATTGGCTGTAAACGCAGAATACACACTCGCCAAAGCAGCAATCGCGCTTATAGTTGTCAGTAAAAGATTCCAATCAATTTTGTGATGTGACTTCTTAGTCTTCATGTGATACCAGCAGAATACTCACTTCAATCCCATCACCTCATACACCTCAACCTGCTGTGCCTTGCCTTTGACTGTATCATCGTGACTATGATAGTTGCATGAATACTTCGGGCTTTTGCTCTGCAATGCGTAATAATGCAACGGCAGGTCCGCTGGGCTTGCGGCGTCCCTGTTCCCAATCTTGGACGGTGCGCAGGCTGACCCCCATCAAACCCGCAAAAGCCGATTGCGACAATTTCAATTTGATGCGTATTGTGCGCGGCGATGCAGGTTGTTTCAAGGTGTGAACACGCAACATCTTCTTGCCAGCCTTATAGGCCTTGATGTCGCGGATGCCTTCGAGGATTTCCATACCGATATCGCGCTTAGACATTTTCGATCTCCTTTGCGATCTGACGCAAAACATGAGCAGGGATGTTCTCTGTTTCGCTCTTGCTGTAAATGGTTAACAGCCAGATTTCATCATCCTTCTTCTTGAAATAGTAAATCACTCGCACGCCTCCGCTCTTGCCCTTACCCGTCATGGCTCAGCAGACTTTCCTTACTCCACCGGACTTTGGAACGACTTTGCCCGCTTCCTGATATTGGAGAAGAAAACTTTGCAATCCCAGATATTCGTCTTCGGATAGATATTTGTAGACGTATTTCGTAAAGGCAGAGGCTTCGATGAATTCCATGGGGCTTCACTTTCCGAACCATACTACGCATACTATGGTTCGGACCATATAACGCTTATACGGCATTGCCGTACAACCGGCAAGAGGGATCTAATCTGTCATGGCTGGTTCATCCATATTGGATATGAGGAATAAAAGGGGTATGTTGCTACCCGATCTTCAATCATAAAACAAACTGGGCTTCCTCCGGATTCAGTGGTCGGCATCGACCGGATTACGCACCCTGTGCTGGCTGGTTCATCTGCTTGGAATTGTAATGTAAAAGGTATGCATGGCGGATCAGAATGTGCAAAGTACAGGATTGTCGACAGCTTCGTGCTCTATTGCTTCAAAAATCTCGGCGGATGACTTAAGTAGAAGTTCTAAGTCTTGTCAAGAGTTGAATCATTGCATTTTGTATTAATCAGGCGCAACAAAATATAAACGACTACTTGACGCACCGCGATCCGAGGTTATACACTTTCCATAGAGGAAAGGTTGTGCCCAATTACAATGAGGGAGTTCCTGACTCGCCTCTTTCTGGATGGGATGTGCCTTTCCTCTTTTGATTCTTTTCTGCCAGTTGCTCCCGGCGAGCCAGACGAGTCCTTTGATTGTTACGTTGCCAAACTTCTTTAGGCACATTGTAACGAGTGGCAACACCTGTACTTGCGCCAGGTGCAAGTCTGATCTTTCGAGCTTGCTCGACTCACCGGATGCCACCCACATCGCGCAGTTCGTGGGCGCGGTCTTCTTTGAGGGTGGCCCGGATGCGATCGAGCAGATAAGTGGCACACAAACGGCTTGCGTGTAAGGCTTGCCATGGTGAACGATCTGATCGTAAAAGATGGCGGCGATCTGCGGATCCCATTGCCGGGGGGTCTCCGCACCCAGAAACGAGAATTCCTTGATCAGGTCCGGACCGGCTTAAGAGATCGGCAAGCCCTTGGCTTCGCTGGTACCGCTCTGGCTGCTACGCGGGATCATGGCGCTCCACCCCAGGGCCACCTCTATATACCCACAGCAAAGCAATTGAAAAAAACTCCAAATTCTACAAAGAAACCTGATTTATCGTCATGTCGTCACTCCTCTGAACCAGTCACAGGTTGGTTTCAGAGTTCTCTGCTGGCTGTAAAAGCATGCCCTTCTCCTCCAAAGGAAGAGGCTTTCATGAATATGGATAGTCAAGAACCAAAGGAAGCCACAGCGCCCATCCAACGAAAAGCCACCCGCAATGATGGCTTTTCTATTTCTATGAAGTGCTCGCCAACCAGATTGTGGTTAGCTGAAACTAAAGTAATAGAATATAATGATTGTGGGAAACAACACAAATTTGCTGCAATCAACCCGAATGGATCCAAAAACCACACTCATTGCCACATTGGGGGGACAACCTCAGGAAGTTACATTTTTGCTTGATCTGCTGCTCGCGCGCGAAGAAAAGATAGATCAGGTAGCTGTCGTTTATATTTCCTCCTACCAACGCACTCAAAATGCAATCAAACTTCTGGAGGCAGAATTTTCGGAAGGCAAGTATGGGGAGCATCCTTGCCAGCTAAAACGAATCCCTCTAAGGTTCGGGCATTCCGATCTATATGATATTCAAACACCAGAAGATGTGGAAGCGGCCCGTCAAAACATCCATCAATTATTATCCAAATTAAAAGAAGAAAACCAGCGTATCCACATCGGTCTGAGTGGCGGACGCAGGTTGATATCCATGATCGCCCTGGCAGCTGCCATGCAATATCTGACCCCCATCGATCATCTCTGGCACATCAATGTATCCACAGATATTCTGGAGAAATCTCGTGATGGCAAAATCCTGCACCTCCCGCCAGAGTCGGAGGTGCATTTGCTTCCAGTCCCCTTCGTCCCGTGGGTTTCATATTTTCCTGGCCTGGCTGATCTCATGAACCGTTCTCCGCAGGAGATCAATGAGATGACCCGGGGCTGGTTGGATGTGAAAGAACGCGACAACTGTATCCGCGTTTGGAAA
>PMLN01000109.1 GCA_003158885.1 Anaerolineae bacterium | reverse complement strand
CCGCGATTGCAGTAGGAACGATAAACACAGAAACGGCACATCTTTTCGTCTTCCGTCAGAGGAAAATCTTCAGCAGATGAAATTTCGTTGATCGCTTTTTCGAGTGCAGACCCATCCCGCTTGAATTGCTTCGGATCATATTTGAAGCTGGTTGGCTCGGAGGGATAGTCGGCATACCAATAGATCATTTCGATTTGTTCCGGCTCGAACGGCTTGCCAGTATTCAAATGTGAGCCGGCTCGAACCAGCAATGAACGATAGACGCGCGTCTGCCAGCGTGCCGACATCCACTCATCACGCGGACGCCTGGCGGATGTTTTCCAGTCATAGATGGTAACTTGGCTGTTTTGAACCGCAACTAAATCATATTTTGCCACCAGGCGATGATTGCCGATGGGGGCAGAAAGGGTCAATTCAGGATACATACCTGACAGGTCTCGCAGACCTGTCAGGTATGTATTGATGAAATTCTGCCACCATCTTTCCAGGTTCGGCGTGTTTGCCATGCGCGCCAGATTTCCGGAAGGCACCCCAAGGTAATATTGTTGGACGAGGCGGTGGAATAATTGGCCCTCGATCTGGCGGCGTTCGTTCTCAACCACAGGTTCTGCATCCACGGCGGGCCAGCTAAGCAGGTCTATATAGCGCAATTGGAAGCGGCGCGGGCAGTCCGCGTAATCCTGCAGGGATGATTGCGAAAAAGTGAAGGGGGTTGGAAGCGCGGTCATGGCTCACTCACAAATGTACCATACTGTCTCACGGATTTTGTTCCAGGGTTAAATCTATTCATCGGTAAAGGTAGGGCTGTTCAATGCACAGCTTTATTGACGACCCTATCCGATTCGATGTTACCTGCAATTCAAGCGCAGGCTTGTTGGGCCAGTGCAATCGCGCCCAAACTGCCCGCCTGGTTTCCGAGCGCAGGCGGCAGGATATATTCGTCAATGCTTTTCAGCAGACTTTCGCTTTCGACGTAGCCGTTCAGTGATTCCAGGACTTTTTGGCGGATCAGCGGAAAGAGAAACGCCCGATCCATGATGCCCCCGCCGAGAATGATTTTCCTGGGTGAAAGGATAAGGATATAACTGCGTAAGGCCGAAGCGATGTAATCCGCTTCGATGTCCCAGTAAGGATTGTCAGCGCGGATCGTCTCGCCGCGTGCACCGAGCCGTTTTTCGATGGCCGGCCCGCTGGCAAGCCCTTCGAAGCAATCTCCATGGAAGGGGCAGGCGCCGGGGAACGGATCGCGCTTCAGGTCGTGCAGGACTTGGATATGTCCCATTTCGGGGTGCTGCATCCCGATCAGGGCCTGGCCGTCTTTGATGTAACCGCCGCCGATGCCCGTACCGATGGTCATATAAAGCGCCGGGTCGCATCCCTGGCTCGCACCCCAGCGGGATTCTCCCAGCGCCGCGACGTTGACATCGGTATCAATCGCCGTCTTGACTTTCAAGGCGCGCTGAAGGATGCCAAGCACGTCCGTGCCGCGCCAGCGCATTTTTGGCGTGGAGGCGATAAAACCGTAGGTGGGGGAATTGGGGTCCAGATCGAGCGGGCCGAAACAACCGATGCCGATGGACGCGATCTTCCCTGCGCTTGTATAAGGTTGAAAGAATTGAATGACGTTTTGAAGGGTTTCCTCGGGCGTAGTGGTATCTATGCGTATTCGTTCGAGGATGTGATCAGGCCCACTGCCGACGATGCAAATGATCTTGGTTCCGCCTGCTTCAATGCCGCCAAAGAGTTGTGAATTGTTCATAACCCGATTATAAACCTTGCGGCCATAGACTTTGCTCGATATGTGTTCAGCGCCTCATGGCTTTACCAAAGCCGGGAAACCCTTAACGCGAATTACGCGAATTTACGAATGACTCTAGTGAAAAAAGACTTCAAACACGACCCTGAGAGAACACAGGGCAAGCGGACACGACGTACACACGTGTGCCTGCGGCGCAGTGCAGGCACAGGGAAAACGAAAGGGGTTTATTTCGTGTCCCTTCGTGTACTTTGTGTTTAATTGTTTTTTCAGTGCAGTCATGAATGCCGAGGCGTTTGTTTATTTGCTATTCAAAAACAATTTTGTGTAATGCGCCGCCAGGTTTTTGGCATGGTCGGCGCTGGTAAGCTGGTATTTCCGGGCCACGTTAAAGAAGTTGGGCGCCAGCATGGTAAACATGATCGAAGATAGAATCTGCGAGAGCACCAGGCGCGTTTCCACCGGATCTCTGCGCGGATCATCACGCGTTACCCGTTCGGTCAGCCGCTCGGATACTTTTATCAGGGCCTGGGCGCTGATCGAGTCGTACTTCTTTTCGGTGATGGCCTGATAGAGGTGGGCGGTGGAGACACCCGGATACTGCAAGCTTCCGTCCAGCAGGTAGAAGAAAACATTTTCAAGCACCTCTTTGAGCGGTTGCTGCGTATCGTCAATCGCCTTGATTACGTCTTCCAGCATGTGCTGGATGGTCATGGATAAGGCGGCGGCCAGCAGTTCATCTTTTGAACGGAAGTAATAATTGATGGAGGCGATATTTGTCCCGGCTTCCTGGGCGATCTTGCGTGTAGTCACTTTATCTATCCCATACTTTTCGATGCAGCTTACCACGGCTTCCAGGATCAATTGCTGGGTTGAATTTTTCTCTGACATTGAATTACCTCATTCGTTTTCCAGCCCGCACATCTGCGCCGAGAGTTCCCATAACTGTCGGGCAGCTTGCGAGCTTTGCGCATAGGGGCTGGGGGCCTGGGGATGGCCATGCTTCCAGTATGCTTCTGTTGAATTTTGGATGGATGGCTCAGTTGTTAAATAAACGATGCCCTTGGCCGATTCTTCCGGAGTGATCCCGCCGCGCCGCCGGATATTCCAGAGCCAGCGTGCCAAAAAGGAATTGCTCTTCAAGCCGATTTCTGTGTTGACCAGGCCGGGGTCCGCCGCGAAAGCGTGAACTGTGGAACCAGGTCCCAAACGGCGATTAAGCTCGATGGTGAATAATACGTTCGCCAGCTTGGTCTGATTATAGGCTCGCAGGGGATTGTAATGTCTGCGCAATTGAATGTCTTCCCAATTGAGGCGCGTGTTGTAATGGGAGCCTGAACTGACCGTGATGACGCGTGCGGCCGGGGCGGCTTTGAGCAGGGGCAGCAGTTCGTGCGTCAGCAGGAAAGGGGCCAGGTGATTGACCGCCCACTGCAGGTCGAAGCCTTCCGGAGTCAGAGTCTGCCAAAAGGGGACAGTTCCGGCATTATTGACCAGAACATCCAATGCGTTCCGGTCCCACTTGGCAAGTGTCTGGCGGATTTCGACAGCGAGACTTCGCACAGCGGCCTGGATGGAAAGGTCTGCTGTCAAAACAGCGACCGGCCCTCCGTCCGGGTGAAGCGCTCGGAGTCGCTGCTCGGTCTGCGCGCAGCGGTCGGGTGCGCGTCCCACTCCGATCACAAACATGCCTTCCTTGACCAGCGCTTCGGCAACAGCCTGTCCGATACCCGAAGTCACGCCGGTGATCACAACCGTCTTTTCCTTCAGTGATTTGATCATATCCTTATCCATTTCCGTTTTTGGAATGATCTTATTCCGAAGGCCGGATTTTGTCAAGTGTTTCATACAATAGTTTCAAACAATCGTTTGACTTTTTTAGGTTTCGATAGTATAGTTGCCGGGACGGCTTCACATGAAAGGAGATTTCGATGAACAGCATGATTTTTATTACCGGCGCAACCGGTGGGCTTGGCAAGGCCTTCGCGGTGGAATGTGCCAGCCGAGGCTGGGACCTGTTCCTGACGGATTTGAGGGAGGAGAATTTGGCCATGCTTGCGCGGGGCCTGGAGCGTGGTTATGGCGTACGCGTGCTTACCCAGGCGGCCAACCTGGCGGATGCGGCCTCGCGCGCTGAAATGTTCGATACGATTCGCTCGCAGGGTTGGAAGTTTCGCGGCCTGCTCAATGTAGCCGGACTCGATCATGAGGGTTTGTTCCGTGAGCGCAGTCGGGAGGAGATTTCTGCAATTGTCCGCTTGAACGTGGAAGCCACCTTGATCGTGACTCACGCCCTGCTTGACTTCAAGGATCCGGTCACCCCGTTCCGGATTGTCAATGTGTCCAGCCTGGCTGCATTTTTCTCGATGCCGGTCAAGGCGACCTATGCTGCCTCGAAACGCTTCTTGTTGGATTTTTCCCTGGCGCTTCGCAATGAGCTGCGCGAACAGAACGTCACGGTGACGGTTTTATGTCCTGCCGGTCTGCCCACCACGGCGGAATGTATCACGGCCATCGAAGCCCAGGGAATCATGGGACAATTGACCACGGAAGATATTGGAAAGGTTGCCAATCAAACCATCGAAGCGGCTTTGCACGGACGCGCGATTGTCATTCCGGGTTTTTTGAACCAGGCTCTGAAATCGTTGGGAGGCTTGGTGCCATCCACCAGCCTGGCTGAAATCGTCGGTTGGCGCTGGCGAATGGCTCATCAAAAAAGTTCCGGAAGAAGTCTGGCTTCGCTCTCCGAAAATAGCTTGCCGGGAACAGGAGCGTGAGTGACCGCCAATTGTGCCGTAAGGGTGTATGATTTGGCAGCATCGTGATTTTGTATTTAGGAGACAAGATATATGAGTGAAGCGAATGACAGAAATAAAGCGATCATTGACGAGTTTCGAGCCAATGAAGGCCGGGTGGGCGGGTATTTTGAGGGCAGGACGCTGCTTCTTTTGCACACCAAAGGTGCGAAGAGTAAACAGGAACGCATCAACCCGGTAGCCTATGTTAAGGATGGCGACCGGTTTGTGGTAATTGCCTCCAAGGGCGGGGCGCCGACGAATCCTGATTGGTATTACAACATTGTCGCTGACCCGGCACTTACTGTTGAAGTAGGAACCGAAAAGTTTCAGGTCCGCGCGACAGTCGCTGAAGAACCAGAACGAACGCGGTTATATAACAAGATGATCGAGATGATGCCTGGTTTTGGTGATTATCAGCAAAAGACCACGCGCAAGATCCCGGTCATTGTGCTGACACCTGTGAAGTAAGGCGTACTCGACACAGTTATTCTAATTTTAGATTTCGTCGTATAAATCTTTCCAGGCTGGATTCATACTGTTTACTAAATCAAGCTTCTTTTGCCGCGAGCCGCCTTTGATTTGTTTCTCCCGCAGAAGAGCGGAATTTATGCTTGAACCATATTCATAATAAACCAGTTTGGTTACGTTGTATCTTTTCGTGAAGATTCCTCCGAGTCCCGATCTGTGTTCATAGGCGCGGCGCTTCAAGTTGTTTGTCACGCCTGTGTATAAAACATGGTTGTGGGCGTTGGTCATGATGTAAACGCAATATTGTTTGTCAGTCATACTTATTTATATCATGTCGTTGCGAGGGTGTTCTTCCCGAAGCAATCTCGTGGAATCATCAAACAATCATTTGCAAGTGCGGTGAGACTGCTTCGTCGGGGAAAGCACCCTCCTCGCAGAATCATGGATGATTTTCCCGCCATCCTATCAACGCAGCAAATGGAAGTGACGGCGTAGCCTCGATTTCCATGGATGAGATTTTCCGTCCCGTATTCCACGTGATGATCAGTTCCTTGCGCGCGCGCGTGATGCCTACGTACAGCAATCGCAAGCGCTCACGGACATAATCCAGGCGTGCTTGCTGTGTAGCTGAGCCTTCTTCGTAATATTCGTATTCGCTCGTCGAAGTGGCGGCGGTCAATTGCGCCAGCGTTTCGGCTTCGAGGTTCAACCTGTCGCGTATAAACCATCGTTCGGATATGAAGTGATCATTCGCTTGGTTTGACGGGTAATCGTAATTGTTCACCGACATCAAATACACACGATCCCATTCCAAGCCCTTGGCCTTATGCACCGTGGAGACCACCACGACCCCCTTGTAATTGTCCGGGTTGAAACCCGCATCGTCTGAAGAAAAGCCGATGAAGCGTCGTTCGTTGCGTGCGATCTCGTGCAGGCTGGGCGTCAATTCGGGCAAGCGCCACTGCGGGTTATCGTCCGCGACCTGTCTCAGCACCAGGGCGAGTTTATGTGCCAATGCCAGATCCGTGGCGGATGTGAAAATATCCTGTGACAAGGTGAGGATCAATTGGTCAATTGGCAGGACGGTCGCACCATGCCAGCGGAGGGTAACCTCCCGGAAGCCTTCCAATTCTTTGATGACATCATCCGCATTCATCCCCAGCTCCTCTCCCAAATTTGTGAGCGGGGAGGGAGTGAGGGGCGCCAAATACTCTTCAACCTTTTTGAACTTGCGTATCAAACCTGCAACATGCTCGACCAGCGGCTCATGTTCTTCGTCTTCCCGCCAGTCACGCCGCCAGACACGATAGGCTTGTGCCAGCTTTGAGGCGCTATCCGGCTCAGCGAGATAGCTCAACACATAACTCAACGATCCGGCGGCCGCGCGCGTCAGTGAGGTGCTGCGCAGTAATTCGTGAGGTTCGATCTTGCGTTTTCTTAATTCCTTTACCACATTTTCAGCATGACCGTTTGTGGAGGTCAGTACCGCAATGGTTGAGTTTTTATGTTCGGGCAGCCACTCCTCGATGGACTTGACGACTGCTGCGATCTCTTGTTCAGGATTGTATTTCTCGCTGATCAAATGGATGCCGCCTGGGTCTTCGGGCGGATTAGGCTGCGGATCACCTTCCGGCGTGGGTAGAATGTAGGGCGGCGACAACGAATCGCGCGCCTCGGGCAGGGGATGCTCGGTCATCGTCCAGTCAATCAAATTATTGGCGAGCTTGATGATGGCCGGCTGGCTTCGTCCGGAATTGGGGAGATCGAGGGATTGATCGGCGGTTTCCCTGAACCGCTTGAGCAATTTGGGGTCGGCTGTAGTGAAGGTCTCGAAAATGGCCTGGTTGGGATCACCGACTCGGACCCAGTTACCGCCTTGCCCTGCCGAAGGTGTCGAAGGGTTGCCTGACAGCAATCTCAGAATATCTTCCTGCAATTGAGATGAATCCTGGGCTTCATCTTCAAGGATATACGGCCAGCGATAGCGCAGTCGTTCCAGAAGCTCGTTGGAAGTAGCCAGCATCTGGTAGGCAAGACGGATGAGATCATCGAAGTCTACTGAGCCGCGGTAGGTGAGGGCGCGCTGGTAATCGGAATAGATCGCCCAGCCCATCTCGGCCAGCAGCAGGGGAGCGGGCTGTTGATCCAGCGCCTGGCGAAGTTTATCGGGCGTAAGCCGGCGGTCCTTGGCAGAGCGGATGAAACTGGCTGCGATGGTTTCAACCAGTTGCGGCCAGTCTTTATCGCGCACCCGCCGGGTCTGATAATCCTCGAGCTGTGGAGAGAGATATAAATCGAGGGAGTCGGGATGAGTTTGAACCCAGGCGCGTGCCGCTTCGGCGACCATGGCAGACGAGGAAGTTTCATCCACGATGGAGAACTTCTTGTCGAGGCTGACCAGCGACGGGTCTTCGCGGACGATGTCGTGCGCCAGCCCATGCAGGGTGCGGACGCGGTATTTGTAGAGTGCCTGTATAGGATTCTCAAATCGTTCTTCGATACGCGCTTTGAAATTATCCACCGCCGAGTTGACCAGNNCGTGACGATCAACACTTCCTGTTCCGGTTCGAGTTGACCGCTGGAGATGATCTGTGCGGCGAGAGCCGAGAGGGTGTGCGTCTTGCCAGAGCCGGGCACAGCCGAAATGCCCATTGTCCCGCCGCGATAGGCAAGGATTTTACGTTGCGAAGGTCGAGGAGTAAATGAGAAGTTCATGTGTGTGCCGGTTTTGAGTCTAAAGCTATTCCAATTAAATTAAATATTTCTGAAGGGTGAGGAACAATTCCTTGTCTAGCACATTTTGCCCAATATAAAGCACACATTCCCAATCTCATATCGCTACTAGCCTCTAAAACCTTCTGAGCTTTGCTTTTTCTTTCACTAGGATTATCAACGGTCTCATAAACGCATCTTGCAAATGCACACCAAATTAGATGAAAACTGATATGTCCATGTGGAAACCATTCTAAAATCTCGTCATTGATTGAGATCAAGTTATCTGCATATTTATTGTACTGCTTGATTAGCTGGGAAATTTCTTCACGATTAAAATTAGCTTTATCGTTTAATCGATCGGACCAAATTTCAGTATTAATAGTGCCTTCTGATTCTAATATGTCCCACCCAATTGAGGCTTTGATTCTATCGAAGCTATAATTTAATGACAA
>PMLN01000306.1 GCA_003158885.1 Anaerolineae bacterium | reverse complement strand
AATATTGGCTATAATCAACAGGGCATTACCCATCCTTTATTCACCCAGGGAGAAGTCATGAACGTCAGAATCGAATTGAATATCCGCCGCGCCACTCTTGCAGACCGGAGCGAATGGCTCAGGATGCGCCGCGGGCTGTGGCCCGAAGACGATCTCGAAACGCTGGAACACGATATGGACAAACTGCTGGCCGATCCGCTGACGCCGGTCTTCGTCCTGGAAAGAACGGATGGAAAACTCGGCGCATTCATCGAAACGGGAACGCGCAAGTATGCCGACGGTTCTCTCAGCAGTCCCGTCGGTTACATCGAAGGCTGGTATGTGAATGATGATTTGCGCGGCCAGGGCATCGGCAAAGCTCTGATGCAAACCGCCGAAGATTGGGCTCGCAGCATCGGCCTGACCGAGATGGCGTCTGATACATGGCTGGAAAACGAGGTCAGCATCAAGGCGCATCTTTCCGGAGGATACGAGGAAGTCGAGCGTCTCGTCCATTTTTTAAAAACGTTATAAGCGAGGCATGAGAAGATGGTTCATCGTTCTTCTTCTGGCTTTTTCCGCCTGTACACCAAAGATAATCCAGTCTACGGAGGTTGTCATGGCTCTTTCCATTACCAGTCCCGTTTTTAAAAACGGTTCACCCATCCCTGCCCTTTATTCCTGCAAAGGCCGGGATATTTCTCCGGCCCTGTCATGGAGCGACGCGCCTGCCGGGACAAAATCATTGGCGCTCATCATGGACGATCCCGACGCGCCCGGCGGCACATGGGTGCATTGGGTGATTTACAACATCCCCGCTTCGGCAAGTGGAATTCAGGAGGCCGCACCGGCCCAAGCCAAACTCGCGGACGGCAGTTTGAACGGTACCAACAGTTGGGGGAAACTGGGTTATGGCGGTCCATGCCCGCCCAGCGGCACGCATCGTTATTTCTTCAAACTCTACGCGCTGGATACGATGCTTGGTCTGCCCTCCGGTGCAAATAAACAAAATTTGCTTTCAGCCACGATGAACCACATTCTGGCGCTAGTTGAACTCATTGGCACGTTCAGCAAATAAACCTCATGGCTGCCATTGGCGAAATTGCCGGCTTGCTGACCTCGCTCTTCTTTGCAGTTAATGCAGTCGTCATCACCAAAGCAACAAGAACGGTTGGCTCTTCGGTGATCGCCAACCGGGCGCGTCTGGTTTTTGCGCTGCTTTATCTCGTTATCCTGAATACCCTCTTATATCATCAGGTTTTGCCCTTCCAAGCCGGGACCCAGCGCTGGACATGGCTTTCGCTATCCGGCGTCATTGGGCTGGCGGTTGGGGACGCATTCCTTTTTCAAGCCTATCTGATGGTCGGCGCACGGCTTGGAACCTTGCTGTTGAGTCTCTCCACCATCTTTGGCGCGCTGGAAGCCTGGATATTTTTTGGTGAGTCTTTAAGCATGCGGGAAATCATCGGCATTGCCCTGACGTTGGGCGGCATTATTTGGGTTATTCTCGAACACGGCAGCCACAAATCTCAAGCCTTGCGGCCATCCGCATTAGGTATATTGTGCGGTGTCCTGGCCGCCATCGGCCAAGCCACAGGCTTGGTATTTTCCAAACAAGGCCTGGCCGGCAATTTTTCGCCGATCAGTGCGAATGTGATTCGCATGTGCGCGGCCGTCCTGGCGCTATGGCTGGTAACATTGCTGCAACGGGAAGCGGGAAAGACAATTCAAACCCTTAAAGAAAATCCGGCTGCGTTTCGATTGCTGGCGCTGGCCGCCTTGATCGGACCGGTATTCGGCGTTTCGTTATCCCTGCTGGCAGTCCAGAATACCGCCGTCGGGATAGCCAGCGTGCTGACCTCGCTCTCGCCGATCTTCATGCTTCCCATCAGCTATTTTTATTTCAAGGAACGTTTGGGCTGGCAAGCCATCGCCGGAACCGTTTTGGCAATGGCCGGCGTGGTAATTCTCTTTCTTGCATAAGAACTATGAAAAAGGATTTGCTTGAACGCCTTCGTCTGGAAGGCAACCCGTTGATTGACGGTGAAACAGTAACTTTCCTCTGGCAGGGTGAATCGGCGCCGCAGTTGATTGACGACTTGCACGGCTGGGAAGACAATCCACAGCGGCTCAAGCGGGTCGGTGCGGACTCTTCGACAGGCTCAGCCCCAACGCTTTGGGCCTTTTCCTTCCCGCTGGCGCGGGATGCTTATCTCGAGTATTCCTTCTACGATCCAATTTCAAAAAAACGTTTCCGTGATCCGTTCAACAAACACAGGATCTATAACGGCGTCGGAAGTGATAACAATTTCCTCTACATGCCGGAGGCCTCGCCGAGTCCATGGACAAAGATCGATAAAAACGTAAAGCATGGCAAGCTCACTCGCTATGAAGTCGAGACGTGGATGCTGGGAGGCCTCGGAAAACGTGCCGTGTATTTGTATCAACCGCCCACATCCAAGCCGGTTCCGCTATTGGTGGTCTACGACGGAAATGATTATTTACAACGCGGCAGAATCACCGCCATCGTGGATAATCTCATTGGACTGGATCGAATCCAGCCGCTTGCCCTGGCGCTTTTGCAAAATGGCGGCAAGTATCGCCGTTTTATCGAATATGCAGATTCGGATGCCACCTTAAGCTGGCTGCGGCATGCTGTATTGCCGCTCGCACAGCGTGAATTAAGGCTGAGCGATGAACGCGGCGAATTTGGCGCCTTGGGCGCATCCCTGGGCGGATTGATGGCAATGTATACCGGCCTGCGGATGCCGAAAATCTTTGGGAAAATCATCAGCCAGTCAGGCGTGTTCAGTTTCGAAGGCCTGGATTGCTCCGTTGTGGATTTGATCCGTTACGCGCCGCGTCCCAATGTGAAAATCTGGATGGACGTCGGCAAACTGGAGGAACTATTGGAAGACAATCGCCGGATGGTGACGATCTTGAAGCAAAAAGGATACAACCCCGCCTATCGCGAAACCGGCGGCGCGCATAATTACACGACCTGGCGCAATAGTTTGGGAGAAGCCCTGATCCAAATGTTTGGATCATCCAATGAGACGAGTTAAAAAATCCGCCCCACTTTTATGGAAGTATAATAATCCAAATGGGCAATTTAAAAGACAGGCACATTCTGCTCGGCGTGACCGGTTCTATTGCGGCCTTTAAAGCTGTCGATTTGGCTTCCAAGTTAACTCAACTCGGCGCGCAAGTGGATGTCATTCTCACACCTGCCGCGGAAAAATTCATCACGCCGCTTACCTTCCAATCCGTCTCCGGGCGGCGCGCGTACACGGATGTAGATTTATGGGGCGGCGAGGCGAACATCCTGCACATCGGTCTCAGCCACGGCGCGCACCTGCTCGTTATCGCGCCATGCACCGCCAATACCATTTCCAAATTGGCATATGGCGCCGCAGATAACCTGCTAACCATCACAGCGCTGGCATGTAAATGTCCGCTTTTGATTGCGCCTGCCATGGATGGCGGCATGTTCGATGCGGATGTGACGCAGGCTAATCTTCGTATCTTGACCGAACGCGGCGCGTACGTCGCCGGTCCTGTGGAAGGCCGCTTCGCTTCTGGATTGATTGGCAAGGGACGTTTAATCGAACCGGCTGAACTTATCGGACACATCCGCTTCGTGCTCGGACGCAATGGACGGCTGGCCGGTAAACAAGTTCTCGTCACCGCCGGAGGGACGCAGGAGCCTCTTGACCCAGTACGGGTAATCACCAACAAATCATCCGGCAGGCAGGGATATGCACTGGCGCAAGCCGCCATTGACTCCGGCGGGCAAGTGGTCCTGATCACCACACCGACAAGTTTAACGGCGCCTGTGGGCGCACGCGTGATCGAAGCGGAAACTGCCCGGCAGATGTATAAAACCGTCTTGAGTGAATCCGTCAAAGCCGACGTTTTGATCATGGCCGCCGCCGTTGCGGATTTCCGGCCGAAGAAAACCGCCAGGAACAAGATGAAGAAACGGGAAGGCATTCCGCAAATCGAACTCGAAGAAACGGAAGATATTTTGAAAGCGGTGGCAGAAAATCGTTCCGGCAGGAAACGGCCGCACGTCGTGGTCGGCTTCGCGGCAGAGTCGCGCGACCTGTTATCCAATGCAAGCGAGAAACTTAAATCAAAAAAAATGGATTTTATCGTCGCGAACGATATTTCCTCCGACGACGCCGGCTTCGGTGTGGAAACCAACCGCGTCACGTTGTTATTCCCCAACGGGAAAAAAGAATCGTTGCCGCTGATGAGCAAGGCCGAGGTGGCCGAAGCGATCATCGCACACATTGCAGAGCTTTTGGAGTAATCATGCGGGTTCTGGTTATCTCGGATATTCATGCAAATTACACCGCCTTGAAAGCCGTGATCAACGATGCGGGTCAGGTGGATGAAACCTGGTGCCTCGGCGACCTGGTGGGATACGGGCCTGATCCCAACGCAGTGGTCGAGCAGGTGCGCGATTTTCCGCATCTGACCTGCATCATGGGAAATCATGACATGGCCGCCCTCGGAAGAATGGCGCTCGAATCGTTCAACGCGGATGCGCGGCGTTCGCTGATGTGGACCGAAAAGGTGCTGACCGCCGACAATATGGATTTCCTGCGCTCGGTACCCCAGGCCACCAAAGTGCGCGGCGAAGTGACCATGGCACATGGCAGCCCGCGCGACCCCTTATGGGAATATGTGCTGAACACATTAACCGCGCGCTTGAATTTCGATCATTTCGATACGCCGTTTTGTTTCATCGGCCATTCGCACATTCAGAGCCTGTTCAAGCTAAGTGAAGGCAATGACCGCGTCACTTTGGAATCCACCAAGGTAAACCGGCCCATTACGCTGATGCCGCGTACGCTGGTGAATCCCGGTTCGGTCGGGCAGCCGCGCGACCGCGATCCCCGCGCGGGATATGCCATCTATGATACGGAAACGCGCCAATGGGAAGCGCGCCGCGTGGAGTACCATGTGAGCGAAGTCCAGAAACGCCTGCGCGAGGCGGGTTTGCCTGAAAAACACGCCGCGCGGCTTAGCGAAGGCTGGTAATCTCAATCCAGCCTTCCCATTTCCGGCACAGGTGAAAATGGGTGAGTTGTCGCACACCGCTATTCATTGCGACAAGTGACGGTGGGGTTAGCTGGAACTTTTTACAAAACATAATCGTCTATTGGGAGAAATCGCCCTACACATGAAGGAGACAGAAATGAAACGCTTGTTTTTGATGATCTCGATCCTGGCAGCCTTGATCCTCACCGGATGCGCTTCGGCAGCCATGGGAAACGTAAATAGGTCTCTTGTACAGCCCGGTGCCCCATCTTTTTCAGAAGCCGCTCCGGCCATACAAGCGCCCGCCCCCGAAGTACAACTTCTTTCAAATGACGCATTGAAATCGGTTCAAGCCGGCGGAACGGCAGCGGGCAGTGATGTGACCAACAGTGATACCCAGCGGCTCGTGGTTCAAACCGCCGAATTGACAATTGTCGTCAAAGATGTGAAAACGCGCGTCACTGACCTTGAGCAAATGGCAAAAAACATGGGCGGCTATGTGGTTTCGGTAAACATCGCACAGACCTATGCACCCGACGGCACTCAGGAACCGGACGCGCAGATCGTCCTGCGGGTGCCGGCAAATCAATTGGATGGCGCTCTGGACCAGGTCAAGAAGGACGCGGTGGATGTTCAAAACGAAACCCATACCGGCCAGGATATCACCAGTCAATATGTGGATTTGCAATCGCGCCTGACTGCCAAAGAGGCCGCCGCCGACCAACTAACCAAGATCATGGAGAGCGCCACCAAGACCCAGGATGTGCTGGATGTGTACCAGCAATTGCAGCAGGTGGATAGCGACATCGAAGTGTTAAAAGGCCAGATCCAATACGACCAGGAAGCCGCACAGCTTTCGGCTATCACCGTCCATGTTGTTGCAGAAGCGACCATCAAGCCGATCCAGGTCGGCGGATGGAAGCCCCAAGGCACGGCCCGCGATGCGATCCAAAATCTGATCTATTTCTGGCAAGGCTTCGTAAATTTCCTCATCCAATTCTTCCTGCTCATCCTGCCGATTTTAATCACGATTGGCATCCCGTTGTTCCTGATCTTCCTGCTTGTGCGCTGGATCTACCGCCTGATCTTCAAGCGCAAACCAAAGGCGGAAGCGCCAAAAGAGTAATGCATCTCAAAGCAGCGGCCATCTTAAAGATGGCCGCTATTTTATTTCGGAGGGGTATAATTTTTGTACATGGAAAAACTCGTCCACGCCGCGCAGGAATTCTTTCACATCCACTTGACCGGGCGGCAAGTGATGGCGCTGGTTACCTATGAGCGGGAATTGTTGGACTGGAATCAAAAATTCAATCTCACCGCGCTCAAGGACACCGAGTCGATTCGCATCAAACATTTCCTTGACTCATTTTCCTGCGTGATGGCCTGGGGTGCGAACCCTCCGCATTATCTGGTGGATGTGGGCACGGGTGCAGGTTTCCCGGGGCTTCCCCTTAAGATTTTATATCCAGCCATGCGCACCACCTTGATCGAATCGGTCGGCAAGAAAGCCATGTTCTGCGAACATATTGTTCGAATGCTCGGACTGGAAAATGTGCAGGTGATCAAAGCCCGCGCAGAGGAAGTGGGGCAGATGCCTGAGCACCGCGAGAAATATGATTACGCAGTGGCGCGCGCGGTCGCCGGCTTGAACGTCCTTTCGGAATATCTTTTGCCGCTGGTGCGCATGGGCGGGACCATGCTGGCTCAAAAAGGCGAAAGCGGCCCTGCCGAAGCGCAGTCCGCTGAAAAAGTGATGAAATTATTGGGCGGCAAATTACAGCAGGTGATCCAGGTCAATTTACCCGGCGTGGCCGACGACCGCTATCTCGTCATTGTAAACAAATCGCATGCCACGCCGCCGAAGTATCCGCGCAAACCCGGAATGCCGATGAAACAACCGCTGTAATCAGACCCCGACAGGCAATCTCCCTGTTTAAGCATAAGGGGAGATTGCTCCGCTGCGTGATGGCAATTTGCAGACTTAAGGAGAACGTTATGATCTTCCGTGTGGGAATCGAAAATAACAATGAGGGCTTTCGCTCAATCGCTTGGGCGCTTGAACATCCCGGCTGTTTTGCATATGGCAGCGATGAAAAGGAAGCCATTGCGAACCTCCCTGCCGCCATCCGCGCGTATTCAGCGTGGATTGGCAGGCACGAATCGCTATGGCTGGATGAAACCAATGTGGAGCTGAAGGTCGAGGAAACATTCACAGCTTATTACATTAACGAATCCTTTGAGCGCGTCGGCCGCAGCGATGATGAGGTCAACGCCTGGTTCCAGCATGATTGGAAGCCATTGGCTGGGCGGGATGTGGAGCAGGGATTGGAGCTGTTATCATGGACGCGCTCCGATCTGTTGGACGCGCTCACCGGCCTGAGCGATGAAAAGCTCGACCAGAATTATCCCAATGAACGCTGGAGCATCCATGGCATCCTCGGCCATATCGGCAGTGCGGAATGGTGGTATTTGAATCGTCTCGGTCTGGCTTTCCCGCGCAGCGAGGTGCCCCAGGAGCCGCTGGAGCGGCTGGAAAAAGTCCGCACTCATTTGATCCGCCTACTGCCCATGCTGGAAGGTTCAAAGCAAGTGGTGGGTATTAACGGTGAGTTTTGGTCGCCGCGCAAGATGTTGAGACGCGCCGTCTGGCACGAGAGGGATCACATCCTTCACATTCAAAAGCTATTATAAAGATGCGTCTAGCCCGAATCTCAAAATTTGTAGTTGCGACTTGAGTCGCTCGCTTCACCGGACAAAAGGCTGAAGCCATTACTTCAAACCACAGATTCACGGTTGATGCCCCAATCGTTTGGCGTGGATGTTTGGATGCGCCCTGACGACATGATGAATTATTACGAGGATGCAGACTTCCTGGCCGGTTTCGATCCTATGTTTACAGATGAAGCTGTCACCGCAGTTTGGGTCCACCCCCAGGGCGATTGGTTGAATGGTGAGTTCCCATTCTGAATTTGCCTGATCAAGACCGGTCTTCAAACATAGGCCGCTCTTTTTTGCCCTTTGTATTCTTTGTGCCTTTGTGGTTAAATCAATCCACCATGGCTTCGAAGACTTTATGCAATCTTAAATATGACGACGCCCTCAAACACCTGACTTCCTCATGGGATTTCCCGGCCGCGGCCGAAGCAAATTAAGCGCTTGTTTTAAGGAACACGAGAGTTTCCTGCCCTTGCCGAATATCAAAACCCCGCTTGTCCCAGCCCAATTGTTGAATGAGGCTGGCATTATCGGCGCTGCGCCGGCCGTTCAAAGCGAGGCATGATCCCCGCTCCAGTTTTAAAATTCTTCTCACAATGGATTCAAAGACTCTCCACGTTCTCGAATACGAAAAAATCCTCGCCCGGCTGGCGGGTTTTTGCGATTTCTCCGCCTCGGCAGATTTAGCGCGCACCCTTCAGCCTTCCAACCATTTCGATGAAGTGACACGCCTGCTCGCCGAAACAACCGAAGCGCGCTTCCTGCTTTCATCACACGAACTGAACATCGGCGGCTCGCACGATATTCGCGCCTCCGCCGACCTGGCCGCGCGCGGCGGCGTCATTGATCCGCAGCAGTTGCTTGAGGTCAAGACCACACTCATCGCCTGCCGCGACATAAAAAAATCCCTCGCACATTCTGCGGAGAAGGCTCCGCGCCTCGCTCAAATCGCAGCCGGACTGCCTGAACCTTTCGGCATCGTTGATGCGATCACGCGCGTGCTCTCAGAACGCGGCGAAGTGCTCGACTCGGCCTCGGATAAACTGGCAAACATCCGCCGTGAGGTCAGGATGGCGCGCGACCGTTTGATGTCGCGCCTGCAAAAATATCTCACCGATTCAGCCGGCAAACTGCAGGAGCCGATCATCACACAACGCGATGGACGCTATGTGATTCCCTTGCGCGCCGAGTTCAAGGGCCAGATCAAAGCCATTGTCCACGATCAATCCTCGTCAGGAGCGACGTTATTTGTTGAACCGTTGCCTGTTGTTGAACTTAATAACCGGGTACGTGAACTTGAGTTGGCCGAGCGCGATGAAGAACGCCGCATTCTGGCTGAACTCTCCGGCCTGATTGGTGCGCACGCAGTGGAACTCAAATACGGGATCGAAAACCTCGCCGTACTCGACCTGGCGTTTGCAAAGGCTAAATATGCGGAAGAGCTGCATGCCAGCGTACCGGTCATGCGGAACGCAGTGGCTCCAATGCCGCGCTCGAAGTCGGAAACCTCGGAGTCCCAATCCATTCTCCTGCTTCGCGCCTGCCATCCCCTGCTCGATCCAAATACGGTTGTACCCATTGACATCGATCCCAAGGCTGGTACGCGCGCACTGGTCATTACCGGACCAAATACCGGAGGAAAAACCGTTTCGCTCAAAACCGTCGGTTTGCTGGCGCTGATGGCACAGAGCGGATTGCATATCCCGGCACAGAGCGGCTCGGAACTTCCATGCTTCCACGATATCTTTGCGGATATTGGCGATGAACAATCCATCGAGCAATCGCTCAGCACGTTTTCCTCTCATATTACCAACATCATCCGGATCTTAAAGAAAGCCGATCTGCGTTCGCTGGTCATCCTCGACGAACTCGGCGCAGGCACCGATCCGCAGGAAGGCGCGGCTTTGGCTCGCGCCATTCTCAGCCACTTGATCGAACGCGGCATCACCACNNGGACGTTCCAACGCCCTGGCTATTGCCCTGCGCCTCGGCCTCGACCCTCAACTGGTCGCGGCCGCCAGGAGCGAGATCAACCCCGATGATTTGCGCGTCGATAAACTCCTCGACGATATTCGCAAGGAACGCAATCGAACTTCGCACGAACGTGAGAAATTGGAAAAGTCACGCACCAAACTGGAGACACAGACTCAGGATCTCGAAAAGCGTTTGGAAAAAATCGAAGACGAACGCCGCGCAGTGCTGGCAAAGGCACGCGCCGAAGGCGAACTCGAAGTGGCGGTGTTGAAGCAAAACATCGAATCATTGAAAGGCCTATTGAAGAAGGCACACCAGCCTTTGCAGGCCATCAAAGCCCTGGAAGAAAAGCTGGAAACGATCGCAGAGAAAACACAGGCGCCCATTGAAAGACGACCGACCGCAGATAGTGGCTCGTCAACCGTCAACGGTCAACCGTCTTTCGCTCTTGGTGAGAAAGTGCTGATCACCTCACTGAAGTCTGAGGGCATCGTAACCACTTTGGGAGAGTCCGAAGCCGAGGTTCAAATTGGAAGTCTGCGCATCAGGGCTAAACTGAACGATTTGGAAAAACATTCCATACCGGCCGAAGAACCCAAGCACAAAACGCAAAACACAAGCGAGTCACCGTCCGCGGTCCGCCGTCCAGCTTCTACAGTTGGCATGGAAATCAGCCTGCGCGGCAAATTGGTTGAGGACGGACTCGATGAGTTGGACAAATATCTGGAAAAGGCCTACTCGGCCGGATTGCCTTTCGTCCGCATTGTGCACGGCAAAGGCACAGGCAGGATGCGCGAGGCAGTGCGCACGGCCTTGAAGGATAACCCTTATATCCAGTCGTTTGAAGAAGCGCGCGAGAATGAAGGCGGTGCGGGCGTGACCATCGCAATGCTGGCACATTGACCGGAACTCAATTCATTTGCTGATCAAATTCCAGCGGCGTGCAAAGAGCAGGATGCGCCGCCGGATGTAGAACACATTGGGGTCGGCCGCAGAACGGTGTTCCTTGATCAGGGATATGGCCTCATGGGCATCCATGCCCTGTGCGATCAGGATCGCGGCGCCCATGGCCACACTGCGATGACGTCCATGTGCGCAATGGACATAGACTTTCCCGCCGCTGTGGATCACCTCGAGCGCAGCATGTACACCGCGCATCAATGCCCGCAGCGGGATCGGGATCAGCGGGTTGTCGAAGGTGCGCAGCCAGAGATACTGGATATGCAGGTCACGGAAACGAGGCTTGGGGCCGCGCGTGAAACGCATGTTGATGACCAGGCGCACGCCCAGGCCGCGCAAGGTTTCGTAATCCTTGCGGCGCGGCGTGGTGCCTATGAAAAGGTCATCGGTGATCTGCGAAAAGTTCATACCCGAATCTTATCACGAGTGGTTTATAATTTTATTGAAATGTAATCGGGAGCCAGAAATGACCCTTGAGGAAGCCATCCAAGAGATGCAATCGAAGATCAGCGCGGCCTGTGCGGTGGCGGAAATGAAAGTGACCAAGATGTCAGACGAGGAAGCGCGCATCGAAATCGAGGCCGGATGCGGGCATTGTCCGGATCAAATGCTGGGGCAGGAAACCGGATGGGACGATTGTGGTAAAGTTTGAACGCACGGTAATGTTCTACAAAAGGATAAAAGCGGAATGATGAAGGATGAAACAGAGTGTTGGACTTGCAAATCGGTCTCTGGCGAACAAAGAATCTCTCCAGGACAAACCATTTACGATGGCAAATATTGGATGGTTGAACATGCCTATCCTGTAAAACAAAAAGGATGGCTCGTAATTGTTTTGAAACGCCATGCAGAAGCGCTGCATGAACTCACTGCCGAAGAATTCGGTGAATTGGGAATTATCCAAACTCGACTTTTAAAGTTATTGCACGAAACTTTGAAATGTCAAAAGGAATATATCTCCTGTTACGCTGAGAAAGAACACTTTCATCATATTCACTTCCATGTTTTTGCAAAACCGTATGATTTGCCAAATGAGTTGTTCGGTGGAAAAAGTTTTGCACTGATAAACGTATCGGAAGAGGAAGCAGTAGCATCTGAAGCAATTATAGAATTCTGCCAGTTGATGCAAAAATTGTGGTAGTTATTCAGAATACGCATTGAGAATGAACTTTCCAACCTTCAAACCTTCCAACTTTTTACGGAGCAATCATGTATCCATTCTTTCGCAAGTATCTCTTCACGCTTGAGCCTGAAACCGCACACCAGCTTACACTGAACGCGCTGCGCTTTGCGGGTTGGTTTCCGCCGTCACGCTGGGCGCTGCAGGCCATGTATTCGGCGCCGTCGAAGCCCGTTCAAGCCTTCGGGTTGAATTTCAAGAATCCCATCGGGCTTGCTGCGGGATACGACAAGGAAGCGCTTGCCCTGCGCGGGCTGGCCGCGCTGGGTTTTGGGCATATCGAGGTGGGCACAGTCACACCCCTTCCGCAAAAGGGAAATCCAAAGCCGCGCATGTTCCGTCTGCTCGAAGATGAGGCAGTGATTAACCGTCTGGGATTCCCTGGCCGGGGGAGTGAGTTTGTGCAGGGGAGATTGAATCCATCCCTGGGACCTAATTGGCTGGAGCGATTTTTGGGATTTGGACCTCGCAAACCCAAAGCAGCCAAAAAAATCAAGGGTCTCATTCTCGGAGTGAATCTCGGGAAAAATAAATCCACCCCAAACGAGGAAGCCGTCTTTGATTATTTGGCATTGCTCCAGAATTTTGCGCCGATGGCCGATTACTTGACGATCAACGTCAGCTCGCCGAACACCGAAGGCCTGCGCCGCTTGCAGGCGCGTGATACGCTCGAGGATTTGCTGAAGAATCTCCATCAACAACGCTTGATCGAACAGAAGCAGTTGGATCGCCGCGTGCCTTTGCTTGTCAAACTTGCACCGGACCTGAGCAATCAGGAATTGGATGATGCGGTGGAAGTCATCCTGCGCACGAACATGGACGGCATCATCGCAATCAACACAACCGTGGAGCGTGTCGGACTGCGCTCGAGCTACCGGGGCGAAACTGGCGGGTTAAGCGGCAAGCCGCTAAAATCCCTTAGCGAAGCGATGCTGCAAAATATCGTCAAGCGCGTAAATAATCAAATTCCCATCGTCAGCGTCGGCGGCATCCTGAATCCCGAGGATGCCAAACGCCGGCTTGATATGGGTGCAGCGCTTATTCAAATCTATACGGGCATGGTTTATTACGGACCGGGCCTCGCCAGAGCGATTGTGAGATCGCTCTAACGGACCTCGCAAAGAGTTGAAGCCTTTGCAAGGTTTTTATAATCCCTTTTATGGTATATTCCTAACCATGGACGAAAAAATTACAATCATCGAAGGCCCGCCNNGGCCATGGGTTTGAATGAAAGCCCCAACGAATTGGTCCCTGCGCTGACGCGCCTGCGAACTTTTAACGGCAATGCGCTCGTGGAACGTTGTCACCGTGCCTGGAGCAATAAACAACCGATCCATTTGCATTATCGTAACGAGATGGGATTGGAGGAAACCGCCCCCATCCTTGCGGCCCGCAATGTGGAAACACCCGAAGGAAATGTCCTGCTCTTGTGGGTCTATCTCGAAAGCGAACACGTCGAATACGAAGTGGACGATGACGACTCGCCC
>PMLN01000171.1:6414-13384 GCA_003158885.1 Anaerolineae bacterium | reverse complement strand
CAATTTTATCTATGGTTTAATCATCGTACTCTCGGTGATCATGCACACATATCTGCGAAAGCGTGGAGAGTGACCGGCTTCGTTCAGTAGGAATGTGCGAAAAGGAAGGTGTGAAAGTGCACCTTCCTTTTTCCCTCTTTTCACTCCGCGGAGGTCTGTCCGGCGTGGTCGACAAGGTTGATCTGCCAATTTCCCGTTACCTGGATCGTGGTGCTGTTTCCCGGCCAGTAGAGATGCGTCCAGTAGTCCCCGCCCCGCAGCACGGACGGGTTCACGCCCATCGTGACGATAATATGATCGGGCGTGTAGTGGGCAAAATACGTATCGCGGTTGACCAGTGCCCGGCCCAGGGTAGGGTCCAGCGCAACCCAACCGGCCTCCGGCAAGTAAACATCCGGCCAGGCGTGCTCAATTCTAGCGAGGGAACTTGTTGCATTGTCCAGGTACAACAATCCTTCGAAATAGCGTGCCGGAATATGCTGCGCTCGGCTGAGCGCCACGAGCAGGTCGGTATATTCGGTACAATCGGCTCCCATCGGGCCCAGCGCCGCTTGCGCTCCCCAGTTTGCCCCATTATACGTATAGACCAGCGTATTGCCGATGTAATCATAAAACGCCCGCACCTGCTGGCAAACACTGCTTTTCCCCTGCGAAAGTTTGCCCGCCAGGGCCATAATTTGCGGATTGGCTGATTCGATATGCAGTTCCGGCTGGATAAAATCGCCCGGAAGTTGCCCTTTGCAGGCGGATAGGTCGAAAGACAATTCGTTGACGGTAACCTGATAATCGATCGTCACCGTTTGGGTTGTGCCTGCGGGCTGNNGTGAAGGTCTGAGGAGAAATATTCATGGATTGCACTTGCTGATAGGGAGGAAAATCCCTGATCAGCGCCACCCATAGGTTCTGTTTCTCCGGCTGGCCCGGGCCTTCATTAACGATCGTCAATTGCTGGCGTACATCATATTGACGTTGGCTTAGGATTTTCACAGGTGCTTTGGCCGAGGAACTGGCAGAGGTTGAGGCAATTGCCTGAGTATTGCATCCGGACAGAAATAATGCAAGGATCGACCAGAGCAGGATTCGAGAGAAGGTGTTCTTTATAGTAGCTCCATTTACGTCAATTGTATTCGATAACGGACGTTGACGCAAAATCATTGCACCGGACAAGGATAATTCAATCGGATGAAAGTGATGTTTGTCGAAATGGATTTTCCAGAATCGCTATCTCTGCGTTGTTATTCCACCTTTTCCTTCATAAGGATTCGAACCAATGGATGATAAAAAAACGACCTCCCGGGAAAGGGTCATGCTGGCCCTGAACCACAAGGAACCGGATCGTATCCCCATCGACCTGGGTGCGACGATCGTCACCTCGATTGCAAATCGAACCTACCTGGAACTCGAGAAGTATCTTGGTCTGCCCCTCGAGGAGATCAAGGTGTTAGATTATGTTCAGCAGTTACCCTATGTCAGCGAAGCCTTGATGCAGCGCTTTGACGTGGATTTTCGAATGGTGCAATTGCCCGCTGCGACTACCAGCGGGGTTGAGATTTTTGAGGAGGGAGACTACTACGCTTTCTTTGACCGCTGGGGTTCGAAGCTGCATATGCCGAAGAAGGCCGGCTTTTATTTTGATTGGGTTGACTTCCCGATCAAAGAACCGGCCATGGCGGCTTTGGATACCTATCGCTGGCCGCTTCCCGATCCAATGGAAGTCAATATGCAGCTTGGCACGCTTGCAAAGCAATTATATGAAAACAGTGATTATGCCCTGGTGGGCAGCGCGGTGATTGGCGGGGGCATCTTCGAACAACCGGCCCGCATCATGGGAATGCAAAATTTTCTGATGGCTTTACTCAGTGAACCTGCTTTTGCCGACCGGCTGATGGAAACCATCACGGATATCTATATTGAATCGTGCAATCGATATTTGGATCATGTGGGTCCCTACATTCAGGTCTTTACCTACTGGGACGATGTGGCTGGACAAAATGGCTGGTTGATCCGGCCGGAGTTGTACCGGAAGATGATCAAGCCGAAACAAAAGCGTTTGGTGGAGGCCATCAAGAAAAAGACGGATGCCAAGCTGTTCTATCACAGCTGCGGCGCAACCCGCGATTTGATCCCCGATTTAATTGAAATCGGTTTCGATATCCTCAACCCGGTCCAGGTCTCGGCCAAGGGGATGGATACGAAAACCTTGAAAACTGAGTTCGGGCGTGATATCGTCTTCTGGGGCGGCGGAGTCGACACACAGCATGTGCTGCCTTTTGGCAGCCCTCAGGAAGTGGCGGATGAAGTGAAGCGCCGCATTGACGACCTCGCGCCCGGCGGCGGTTTTGTATTCGCCGCGGTTCATAATATTCAAGCCCTCGTCCCGCCGGAAAATATTGTCGCCGCATTCGATACGGCGCGCGAATACGGTACATATGGAAGGTGAGTAAGATTATGCTCTGCTTGAACACGTCGCTGGAACTGGTCAGGTCACAATGAATCATCGCGAGCGAATCTTGACGGCGTTAAATCACCGGGAGCCTGATCGCTGTCCGATGCAGGTAAGTTTCACGCCTGAATTTGCGGCCCGTCTCGAGGCGGACATGAAACTCAGGGGCCAGGGTTTGCACAATCCTCATGGCGGCGGCAACACGTATGATCTTGAACGCGCCCTGGACGAGGATATGCTGTTGACCTCGGTCGGCTGGGTGAATGGCTACTATCAAAACGGGTATCAGGATGTGGAAAGCTACCAGGATGAATGGGGCGTCACCTGGCGCAGCATCGAATACCGCACGCGTTTCGGTCTGGGAAAATATACGGAGCCTTTCGGCCATCCATTGGCGGATGACCATGCCTTGGATTCGTATGTGCCTCCCGATCCGGATCGCCCCGAGTTGTATGTGGATGCCGAAAGAACTCTCCGCGACTACCACAATGATTACTGGATCGTGGGGGTAACGCCCACCACGATCTTTGAGTGTGCCTGGGGGCTGCGTGGATATGAACAATTGCTGATCGATATGGCCACCGATCCCGGACGGGCGAACTGCGTGCTGGATTTCCCCTTCCATTACCATAGGACGGTCGCTCAAAACCTCGTCCGGCGGGGTGTGGATATGATCTGGCTTGGGGATGATGTGGGCGGTCAGACGAACATGCTCATGTCGCCCAGGATGTGGCGGACTTATCTCAAGCCGCGCATGGCCGAATTGATTGCATCCTTGCGGGCGATCAATCCACAGATCAAGATCGCCTACCATACCGATGGGGTGGTATATCCGATCATCCCGGAATTGATCGAAATTGGCATTGATATTCTGAACCCGATCCAGCCCATGGCGATGGATCCCTTCCGGTTAAAAAACGAATTCGGTGATCGAATGTGCTTTTGGGGTTCGATGGACATCCAGCAGACCCTCCCGTTTGGCACACCGCAGGATGTAAACAACGAGGTCCTCTTGCGCTTGAAGACCATCGGGCAGGGCGGCGGTTTGATCATTGGCCCCACCCATAACCTGCAGCTCGATACGCCGCTTGAGAATTTCTGGGCAATGATCAATGCGATTCAAAAAACTCCTTATGGTTCGCTGTCGTAAGGGAATTGGGAGCCGGTGCAGATCAAAATGACAAAGCGTGACGTTATTCATGCAGTGCTGAAAGGGCAGGAACCGCCCTATGTGCCCTGGTCGTGCGGTTTCACGAAGGAAGCTAGGGAGAAACTTCAGTCCCATTATGGCTCGGTGGATTGGGACGATGCCTTGCAGAATCATCTTTTGAAACTGGGGAGCGACATCGGTTTTTTCACCGACCTGGGTGAAAATCACCTCAGGGATGTTTTTGGCGTGGTCTGGGACCGCAGCATCGATAAGGATATTGGCAATGTCGAGGGCTGTGTGCTGTCCGAGCCGACCTTGAAGCATTACGCCTTCCCCGACCCTTTGGATGGGCGTTTCTTTGCCGACATCCCCGGGCGCATTGCGCGTTACCCTGACCGCTTCCGTGTTTTTCAAATCGGCTTTTCGCTCTATGAGCGCGCCTGGACCCTGCGCGGTATGCAGAACTTATTGATGGATTTTTACGATCATCCCGAGTTTGTTCACGAGCTTTTGAAGGCCATCGCAGATTACAATATCGCCCAATTAAATGAAGCTCTGAAGTACGATATTGACGCGGTGTATTTTGGGGATGACTGGGGACAGCAGCATGGCTTGCAGATGGGGCCGAAACTGTGGCGGGAGTTTATCTTTCCGGTTCTCAAGCGCATGTACGGCGCGGTACATGCCGGCAATAAATACGTGTTCATCCATTCCTGCGGTGATGTCGATGAATTGTTCGATGACCTGATCGGCATTGGGTTGGACTGCTTCAATCCATTTCAACCCGAGGTGATGGACGTGGCCGCCCTTCATCAAAAGTACCGCGGCCGGCTGGTCTTTCACGGCGGCTTATCCACTCAGCGCACCCTGCCCTATGGCACGCTGGAACAAGTCAGGGCAGAGACCCAGCGCCTGCTGGAAATGGGACGTGTGGGTGGGTATATCTTTGCCCCGGCGCATGATGTGGAAGGCGATGTGTCATTGGAAAATATGCTGGCTTTCATTGATTTGCTTCTTGAACAGCCAGGCTATAAGAATCAATAAGGAGAAAATTTATGACGACTCTGGATGATCTATGTCAAAGCGTGATCGAAGGGGATAGGGGCCTGGCGCAGGATCTGGTTAAGAAGGCAATCGAAGAGAATATACCTGCCGAACGAATTCTCAAGGAAGGCCTGATCCGGGCGATGGCCGAGGTCGGGGTGAAGTTTGAGAACGGGGAGTACTTTGTTCCCGAAATGCTGATCGCCGCGCGTGCGATGCAAAACGGCCTGTCGCTGCTGCGGCCTTACCTGGTCTCCGCCAAGGTGCAGGCCATAGGCAAAGTGCTTATAGGGACTGTACAGGGCGACCTGCATGACATTGGCAAGAATTTGGTTGCCATGATGCTGGAGGGCGCCGGTTTTGAAGTGATCGACCTGGGCGTGGATGTATCCCCGGAAAAATATGTCCAGGCCGCCAGGGAACATCATCCCGATTTGATCGCGTGTTCAGCGTTATTAACCACGACCATGCCTCGCATGAAGGATATCATCGACGCTCTTAAAGAAAATGGGCTGCGGGATCAAGTGAAAGTGATGATCGGCGGCGCACCCGTTACGGAAAGTTTTGCGCGTCAGATCGGCGCGGATGCGTGCGCTGCGGACGCGGTCTCCGCTTCGACCCGCGCACTGGAGTTGGTTCTCGAGCTCAAGAAGGGATGACCCCGAACGAAATGGTCTTTTAACATATGACTACCGGAATTGTCTTTGACATCAAAGAGTTTACCGTCCACGATGGGCCGGGCATTCGTACAACTGTCTTTATGAAAGGTTGTCCGCTTGCCTGTAGTTGGTGTCATAACCCTGAGGGACAGTCCGCGCGGCCGCAGGTCATCCGTGGCCTGGCCGGTGAACGTTTGGCGGGCCAGGAATACACGGCCGAGCAATTGGCCGCGCTTTTGAATCAACAAGTCTCCATCTTGAGTGATAACGAGGGAGGCATCACCTTCTCGGGCGGTGAACCCCTCCTGCAAGCCGAGTTCGTGGCTGAAGTCATCGATCTGCTGGATGAGGTACATATCCTCCTGGATACCTCGGGCTATGGATCAAAGCGCAGCTTTCAGAAGCTCCTCGAACGGTCGGATTTGGTCTTCTTCGATCTCAAGCTGATCGACCCTGCCTTGCATCAACAGTACACGGGCTGCAGTAACGATTTGATATTGGATAACCTAAAAACCCTGGGCGCGTCCGGCATGCCCTTTGTAATCCGCGTGCCGTTGGTGCCCGGCGTGACCGATACCGATGAAAACCTGGCCGCGATTGCCCGGACGGTAAACGGGTTACCCGGATTGATACGCGTCGATCTTCTACCTTACAACCAAGCCGCCGGTTCGAAATACCAATATGCCGGTATGGAGTTCAAGCCCGGATACGATGAGACGCGTTCGTTGAATATCAACCTAATGCCCTTTGAACGATCGGGCGTGAAAGTGTGTGTCGCATGAACGAACGATTGGAACGTATGAAAAGACGGGTACGGGCGCATGAACATCGTTCGCTAAGACAAAGCGCGCCGATCGATATCCTGGCGGAATGTGAAGCGGAGAACCTTTCCTGGCCGAGGCGGGTGGCGCGGCTGGTTCAACGCCAGTGTGAGGCGGAACAGGTTGTAATTGACCCCGATGAGCAGATCGTATTCACTCGCACCTTGCCGGCGGCTGTCCCCCCGGTTTATAGCTCTGAGGATTGGGACAAGTTAACTGCGGGTCGCACTCTGCACGAATTAGGTCCGGTCAGCAATATCTGTGCGGACTGGGGTTTGCTCCTCTCCCAGGGTTTGTTGGGTCGCAAGCGGGTTGCGCTGGAGGCGCGCCAGCGCTTATTCAACGATGCTTCATCCGTTGAATTTTTGGATTGCGCCATCCAAACGATCGATGCCGTGATGGGCCTGGCTGAGCGTTATGCAAGTCAAGCGCGCACCATGGGCAGGGATGATCTGGCCGGGATTTTGGAAAATGTTCCGGCTCATCCTGCCCGTACGTTTCACGAGGCTCTGCAAGCGCTGCGGTTTTGTCATGCCGTGGTATGGCTGGGTGGAAATTATCACGTCGGACTGGGACGTTTTGATCAATATATGGGACCCTATCTCCAGGCCGATCTTGCCAGTGGGCGGCTCACGAGTCAGGCAGCCGAAGATTTGCTGGCTGAGTTCTTCATTTCATTGAACAAAGACAGTGATCTGTACCCCGGTGTCCAACAAGGGGACAACGGCCAGACGCTAACCCTGGGCGGTGTGACGCCTTCCGGAGAGCCGGCGGTGAACGAACTCACCTACATGGTTCTGCGGGTCGCACAGCAAGTGGTGATGATCGATCCCAAGATCAACCTGCGCATCTC
>PMLN01000171.1:0-6401 GCA_003158885.1 Anaerolineae bacterium | reverse complement strand
TATGTGGTCGCGGCTTGTTGGGAATTTATCATCCCCGGTCGAGGCATGGAAGTGGTCAATATCGGCGCCGTATCTTTCCCGGCCGCGGTTGACTGCGCATTGCGGGAGGGGCTGGCCGGTGGAGAGGATTTTGATCAAATCCTTGAGCGGGTCAAGACTCACGTCCGCGGGCAGGTCGAACGCCTGGCAGAGGCTTATTCACGTTTATTGTTACCGCCCGCGCCTTATTATTCGATCTTTATGCGCGCTTGCCTCGAGCAGGGCCGTGATCTATCGCAAGGCTTGAAATATAATAATTTTGGAATTCACGGCGCCGGTTCTTCCAATGCTGCCGATGCCCTGGCTGCCGTGCAGAAATTTATCTTTGATGAACACGATGTAATGCCAGATGAACTTCTCTCTGCATTGGACTCGAATTTCGTGGGTCATGATCCCTTGCGCCAAAAGCTGGAAGAGCAGGGACCCAAGGTTGGGAATAATGACCCGGCTGCGGACACCTTTCTTGTAAAGCTGTTTGATGATTTGGCGGAGGCTTGCGAGTCGCAGCCGCGCACCCCACGCGGCGGCATCTTGCGCCCGGGTACAGGCTCGGCCATGTACTACATCTGGCTGGCCAGCGGGCATGAAGGGATGCGCGAACCGGTCGTCGGTGCGACAGCCGATGGGCGCCTGCAGGGACAACCCTTCAGCGCCAACCTGGCTCCCTCGCCCGGTGTGCGCGTGCGCGGGCCGATCAGCACCTTGCAATCCTTTTCCAGGATCGATTATCAGCGCATCTGTAACGGTGGGCCGGTCACGATGGAGCTTTCAGACTCTGTTTTCCGCGATCATGAATCGGTGCGCAAAACGGCCATGCTGGTGCGGACCTTCGCCCAGTTGGGCTGCCAGCAGTTGCAGCTCAATAGCCTGAGCCTGGATACGTTATTGGATGCCAGGGTACATCCGGAGAATCACAAGAATTTGATCGTGCGCGTCTGGGGCTGGAGCGGCTACTTCTGTGAGCTGGCTCCTGAGTATCAGGAACACATCATTGCCCGTCATTTTTATGACATCCAATAAATCCATTGAATTCAGAGGTTGAACATGGACCGAAAAGACATCCAAAGTGCAATTGAGAGCGGAAAGACCGTGCTTGGCATCGAGTTCGGCTCGACGCGCATCAAGGCGGTATTGATCGGCGAAGATCATGCGCCGCTTGCATCGGGAAGTCATGAGTGGGAAAACCGCTGCGAAAACGGCGTTTGGACTTACAGCCTCGAAGACATTTGGGCCGGCTTGCAGGATTGCTACCTGGCGCTTGGCAAAGAGATTCTTGAGAAGTATGCCGCCCCGCTCAAAACCCTTGGCGCCATCGGCTTCAGCGGCATGATGCACGGCTACATGGCTTTCGATAAACATGGGAACCTGCTCGTCCCATTCCGTACCTGGCGCAACACCACCACCGGACAGGCCTCGCAGGAACTCACGGACCTGTTCCAATTCAACATCCCCCAGCGCTGGAGCATCGCGCACCTCCATCAGGCGATCTTGAACAAGGAACCCCATCTGAGGGACATCAGCCATCTGACCACGCTGGCCGGTTATGTCCATTGGAAGTTGACGGGACAAAAGGCGCTGGGCGTTGGCGAAGCCTCGGGCATGTTCCCCATCGACAGCAGCATCAACAACTACGATGCAGGCATGGTCGAGTTATTTAATGAACGCATCAAAGCCGAGAACCTTCCGTGGAAGCTCCAGGATATCCTGCCCAAAGTTCTTGCCGCAGGAGAGGCCGCCGGGGTTCTTTCCGAAGAAGGCGCCAGGCTGCTCGATCCCTCGGGACAATTGCAGGCGGGTATCCCGCTTTGTGCGCCCGAGGGCGATGCCGGCACGGGCATGGTTGCAACGAACAGTGTTGCAGAGCGGACGGGAAATGTTTCTACCGGCACCTCCGTCTTTGCCATGATCGTCTTGGAAAAGGCTCTTTCAAAGGTATACCCCGAGATCGACATGGTGACGACGCCCACCGGCAAACCGGTCGCCATGGTACATAGCAACAACTGCACCTCCGACCTCAATGCCTGGGTCGGCCTGTTCCGGGAATTCACCAACGTGCTCGGTGTGGCCGTCGATCCATCCAGGCTGTTTGAAATGCTGTATCAAAAGGCGCTCGAAGGCGATGCGGATTGTGGCGATCTCCTGGCCTATAATTACTTTTCGGGCGAGCCGATCACGCATTTTGAGGAGGGACGTCCGCTCTTCGTCCGTACGCCCGAAAGCCGTTTCACGCTTGCGAACTTCATGCGTGTGCATCTGTTCTCGGCGCTCGGTACGTTGAAGATCGGATTGGATATCCTTTTTGAGCAGGAGCAGGTGCAGATCGACCAGATTCTCGGTCATGGCGGCTTTTTCAAAACGAAGGATGTAGGTCAAAGGATCATGGCGGCCGCTATGAATGTCCCTGTTTCCGTGATGGAGACTGCCGGTGAGGGCGGCGCATGGGGCATCGCCTTGCTGGCCTCCTATATGCTCCATAAGGCCACCCATGAACCCTTGGAAGCTTATCTCTCCAGCAAAGTCTTTATGGGAGAAAACGGCACGACCATAGCCCCCGATCAAGGGGATGTCGCGAGTTTTACAGCGTTCATGGAACGCTATAAAAAGGGACTGGTCATCGAAAGAGCCGCCGTGGATGCGCTGAGGTAAAAGCCATGTTAGAGCGATTGAAAGAACTTGTATTTCAGGCAAACCTCCTGCTTCCCAAGCACGGCCTTATCACCTTCACCTGGGGTAATGTGTCGGGCATTGACCGGGATCAAGCGCTGATCGTTATAAAACCCTCGGGCGTTTCCTATGACGAGATGAAGGCCGAGGATATGGTGGTCCTGGAGTTGAAAACGGGAAAGGTAGTGGAAGGAAGGCTGAGACCTTCATCCGACACCCCAACCCATATCGAACTTTATAAGGCGTTTCCGAACATCGGCGGCATCGTACATACTCACAGCCGTTGGGCGACCAGTTTTGCACAGGCAGGTCATGGCATTATGGCGCTCGGCACAACGCATGCCGATTATTTCCATGGCGAGATTCCTTGCACGCGAAAAATGACGAAAGCCGAGATTCAAGGCGAATACGAAAAGGAAACCGGGCTGGTGATCAAGGAGACCTTCCAGGGCAAGGACCCGGATGCCATCCCGGCTGTTCTTGTCCACAGCCACGGCCCATTTGCATGGGGAACCGATCCCATGGATGCCGTCCACAACGCCGTGGTGCTGGAGGAAGTCGCGTTCATGAACTTCCACGCCATGCTGCTCGAGCCGGGCCTTCCGCCCATGCAGCAGGAATTGTTGGATAAGCATTATCAGAGGAAGCACGGCGCACACGCCTATTATGGGCAGATAAAAAAGTCGTAAAAAGGAGATGTCCTCATGATTAATTTGAAACAATACGAGATCTGGTTCGTGACTGGCAGCCAGCACTTATATGGGCCCGAGACGATTCAGAAGGTTGCTGAACATTCGCGTGAGGTCGCCGCGGCGCTCGCTGCTTCGGCACCTATGCCGGTGAATGTGGTTTTCAAACCGGTCCTGACCACACCGGAGGCCATCCGACAGCTATGCCTGGAAGCAAATTCAGCCGCGAACTGCATCGGCCTGATCACCTGGATGCACACCTTCTCACCGGCCAAGATGTGGATCGCCGGCCTGGGCTTGCTCAAAAAACCCTTTGCCCATCTTCACACCCAGTACAACCGGGAGATTCCATGGGCCGAGATCGACATGGATTTTATGAACCTCAACCAGTCCGCCCACGGCGACCGCGAGTTCGGTTTCATCGGCACCCGCATGGGACTCAACCGCAAAGTGGTGGTGGGACACTGGCAGGATGAGGAGGTTCAATCCGAGTTGGGGGAATGGGCGCGTGCGGCCGCGGCCTGGGCCGACTGGCAGGGTGCCAAGATCGCCCGCTTCGGCGACAATATGCGCGATGTGGCCGTCACCGAAGGCGACAAGGTGGAAGCGCAGATCCAGCTTGGCTATGATGTCTACGGCTATGGCGTCGGTGACCTGGTCAAGGCGGTCAAGGAAGCCACGGATGCGGAAGTCAAAAAGATGACGCAGGCCTATCTCGACGAGTATGCTGTGGCCCCCGCACTGCAGCCCGCCGGTGAAAAATATGCTTCACTGGTCGAAGGCGCTCGCATCGAAGTCGGCTTGCGCAATTTCCTCCAGGCTGGGGATTTCAAGGCCTTCACCACCACCTTCGAAGACTTGCACGGCCTGGCGCAGCTTCCCGGCCTGGCTGTCCAACGCCTGATGCGTGACGGGTATGGCTTTGGCGCGGAAGGGGACTGGAAGACCGCCGCGCTGGTGCGCCTCATGAAGGTCATGAGCGCCGGTCTGAAGGGCGGCGTCTCGTTCATGGAAGATTACACCTATCACTTCAGCGCCAGTGGGAACAAAGTGCTGGGCGCGCACATGCTCGAGGTTTGTGAATCCATCGCCTCCAACAAACCCCGGCTGGAGATCCTGCCGCTGTCCATTGGCGGCAAGGCTGACCCGCTGCGCCTGATCTTCGATGCCAACACCGGTCCCGCGATCGGCGCTTCGCTGATCGAACTGGGCAATCGCTTCCGCCTGGTGGCGAACGTGGTGGATGTTGTCCCGACCGACGCGCCTCTGCCCAAACTGCCGGTGGCGCACGCCCTGTGGCTGCCGCGCCCCAACCTGAAGATCGCCGCCGCGGCCTGGATCTATGCCGGCGGGGCGCACCACACCAGCTTCAGCTATGCCGTGACCGCCGGGCACCTGCGCGACTTCGCCGAGATCGCCGGGCTTGAGTTCCTTGTCATTGACGAGAATACCCGCATCGAAGATTTCAAGCATCAATTGCGCTGGAATCAAGCGTTCTATAAGTAACTCTTTTACGCAAAACGTCCCGAAGGTTGCCGTAATTCGAGCCGCGCACTTGCTCAAACCTTCGGGACGGTGCGCCACATCCTACCGCGACTTGATTTTGATTTGGCGAAAATTCGCGTGAATTCGTGGATAAAACCGCTTTTGGTTTGGATTTTGAGAAAGTCATATTCACAGCGTTGAATAAGGAAAAGCATGGATCATGATTGCATTTCACTGGAAAATGACAGCCTGCGCCTCGAGATCGCGCGTTCTATTGGCCCCCGCATCCTCGGCTTGAGTTACAAGGGCAGCCCGAACCTGCTGGCTGACCTGCCCGATTTTGTCACGCAGCGGCCGGATGGGAAAACCTACCGTTTCTATGGAGGTCACCGCCTCTGGCAGGCGCCGGAAGATCCCATCCTTTCGTATAGCCTGGATAATATCCCGGTCGAGGTCAGGCCGATCCAGAATGGGCTTATGATCACCAAGCCGACCGAGGTGGATTCCAGGATCGAGAAATCGATGCAGGTGCTCCTGCCGGATAATACGGCCAGGGCAGTCATCACCCATCGCTTGAAGAATTGCAATCCAGTTCCCATAACGTGCGCCCCTTGGGCCATCACCCAGTTCCGTAGTGGGGGAACGGTCATCTTGCCTTTGAACGAAGCCGACACGGGGTTCCTGCCCAACCGGAACCTGGTGCTCTGGCCTTACACAGATCTTACGGATCGCAATCTCCAGTTTGGACGCGGCTGCATCCTGGTGAAGGCAGAGATGGACGCTCCATTCAAGGTGGGCTTCGCCAACCCGGTCGGATGGCTGGCTTACTGGCTGAAGGGCGTATTGTTCGTGAAATATGCCGGTTATGAATCGCAGGCCGCCTACCCGGATTATGGCTGTTCAAGCGAATGTTATGCCAACAGTGAATTTCTGGAACTTGAAACCCTCGGTCCCTTGCAGGAAATCCAGCCGGATGATTCCATCCAGCATGTGGAGACTTGGCGGCTCTTTGATGTACCTGCCCGCCCTGAAAACGAAGCCGATGTAAAACGACTCGTGGAAGAATTGGGATTGAGGTAGATCATGGGGCCGCAGAGATTTGGATCGAGAAAAGCCTGATAATAAAATAGGTAGCTATCAAAAAAGAGTCACCGATAATGGAGACTCTTTTTTTGTTGAATACGGCATGTGTTTGCCGCGAACTGCACACGAAACAGGAAGAGCGACTCTAATGGAATGGGCAACATTCACTTTAGCCAATCTGGCATTTCGCCGAAATTCAATTCATTCCATATATCAACAAAGAGATCCCCAGCTTGTTCAGAAATGTATTTTAATTGACGGCTTGCCTGTTGGGTATAAGGCGCATGGCCGACTTGAATAAAGATCAACCGTGCAGTCACAGTGCATTGTATTGCCCTTCGCAATTGATCTTTGCGATTTTCTTCTGGAAAAGCAGAGAGATCAAGGTAAAGGAATGCAAGATTGCCCTGGGTCATGGCATAGGCGAGCGGGGCGGTATCG
>PMLN01000290.1 GCA_003158885.1 Anaerolineae bacterium | reverse complement strand
CCTTCCCTTAAGTTAGCGCCTATGGGAGGTGGGTGGGGGCTGCAACAACGCCTTCTGGCTCGCCCGTCATATTGGCTTATTGGCTCACTCGCACAACTTAAACTTAGTTTCGTAGTGACGACTTCAGTCGTTGGGTTTAGGGGTAAACAGCGACTGAAGTCGCTACTACAACTACTTTATCATTTTATCGCGCTGGTTGCGCCTTCACTTTTTCCCATAGCGCCGCAAGCGCAGATCGGCCTGCTCCTTATGGCCCCAGAAATTCTCGAGGGCGCACAGGCGCGAAGCATATTCGCCGACGAGAACGCTGGCTTCCGGGGTGATGCGCTGATAGGTGACGGTCTTGATGAATTTGCCGACCCACAGTCCGCCCGTGTAGCGCGCGGCGCCGCGCGTGGGCAGGGTGTGATTCGTTCCGATGACCTTATCGCCATAGGCTACGTTGGTCTCAGGCCCGAGGAAGAGCGCCCCATAGTTGGTCATGTGATCCAGGAAATATTGAGGATCGCGGGTCAGGACCTCCACATGTTCGGATGCGACCCGGTCGCCTTCCTTAACGGCTTCATCCAGGCTATCCACGAGGATGACCTCGCCATAGTCCCGCCAGGCCGCGCCGGCCAGATCGGCGGTCGGAAGAGTCTTGAGCTGGCGCTCAACCTCCTGGATGGTTTCGTGAGCCAGTTTTTCACTGGTTGTGATCAAGATGGCGGGAGAATCGGGGCCATGCTCCGCCTGCCCGAGCAAGTCGGTGGCGACCATCTCGGCATCGGCGGTTTCATCTGCGATCACCAACACTTCGGTCGGTCCGGCAAGCAAATCAATGCCGACATTGCCGAACAATTGCCGCTTGGCCTCGGCTACATAGGCATTGCCAGGCCCAACGAGCATGTTCACAGCCTGAACGGATTCCGTACCCAGCGCCATGGCGGCAATGGCTTGCACACCGCCTAAAATGTAGATTTCATCCGCACCCGCAAAAGCCATGGCGGCCACGCTGGCGGCTGGAATCTTTCCCCTGATCGGCGGGGTGCAGGCGATCACGCGCGTTACACCGGCGACTTTGGCGGTCAGCACGCTCATATGCGCTGAGGCCACCATGGGATAGCGTCCTCCAGGGATGTAACAGCCCACATTATTGACCGGGATGTTTTTATGTCCCAGCACCACACCGGGCAGGGTCTCCACTTCTATATCGCGCAAAGCCTTACGCTGTTCCTCCGCAAACCGGCGGATCTGCGCCTGAGCAAAGCGGATATCGGAAATGGTTTGCTCCGGCAGGCCGGCGATCAACTCCTCGATTTCCGCCTGTGATAACCGGAAATTGGGCGGCGACCACTTATCCAGGCGTGCCGAATTTTCGCGGACTGCGGCATCGCCGCGTTTTGCAACATCGGCAATGATCGAGGCCACCGTCTCACGCACGCGTTCTTGAACGGCATCCAGCTTTTCCTGCGCCATTTTGGTTTTGATGTATGTTGCCATTGTTCCTCCGTAATTTGTAGATGACTAATTACTGAAATCGCCTGTCAAAGTAAACGATTGCAGGTCCCATGATTAAGGTCTGGATCAAAATTTCTACAAAGGTAATCATTGCAAACTTGACAGGGTAATCTGCGGCTTTGAAATAAACGAAGTGTTCGATCATGCCTCCGGATGCGGCTACATAACCTGCCACAAAAACGAACCCGGCAATTGCCAGGCCGCCGCGCCATACTCCCCACTCCACGATTTGTTTCCTGAAAGGAAATAAAACAAAGGCGAAAAGCAAGCCACGTAACGCCTGAGCAGGCAGAATCCAAAGTTGAAGACCCGGATCATGCGGATCCCTCAGATAACTTATGGCGGTGGGATAGGGCGGATAGAACTGGTTTGCGCCCAGCACCAACTGAGCTATGATCCCTGCAAAATAATACGTGATGATCTGGGCTATCACAACGATCAGCAAAAACTTAAAAAATGACTTTACCATCCCGGACTCCTTCTAAACCAAGGTCAAGCTGGACAATACTCATCAACATCTTGAATGACTATAACAGAAGTCCATCAAAATTCAAGTTCCTTGTTGGGCAAAATTATCCAGTATTTCCAAGAAGGAAAGATTTCGAACCAAAAACTGAAATGCGCCAAAAGCGGAACAAAATCTGCGGTTTGGTTAAGATACTTACGCAGTACTGTGTAAATTAAATCCAAAGCCGCTCAGAGTGATAGGGCCTGCAACTGAAAGACGAACTAACCTCTGCTTCGCGACCTTCCTTAAAAGGGAAGGAGTGTCTGCTTATAAGTGAATCTACGGGTGAGCAGCCTGCGCCAGCAGACCCAGGACAGGTAAACCCATGATGATCACGAATACAATCCCCAAGACCCAATTCAGCCATTTCTTTTCGGGATGATTGACCCAGTAAGACAAGATTCCGGAGAGCAGAAACGCTTGAGGGACGATTTCGACATAACTCGTGATATTGGGAAGTCCCAGAGTCGTATAAATCATGCCTTCGATGGAGGCGGGCGCCGGAGCGAAGGTGGATAGAATGCCAAGCCCAACCAACATCCATCCCATGATCAACCAACCGCTTTTCCTGCCGAACAAGATTTCTCCCAGCGGATAAAATACAAGTGCGAAGATCAAGCCGCGGATGGGCTGAAATAACACGCCGGCTTTGACCAGAGGATCAGAGGTTGGGCGCATAAAACAGGCCAGCGTACCCGTTGCAAAGCTCTGGGTATAATTCAGCAGAGTGAAAGCCAGAATACCCATGAAGAAATAGGTGATCGTGTGCACGATAATGGTCTTAATGGTCAATCCGAACAAATTGGGCCGATGGATGGTATTCATACATTCTCCTTATACGTAATTCCATTATAGAAATCTCCCAGCAATTAGAAAGTGACAAGCATCCCCAATTTATCGCCCAATCATCATCCAAGACAGAAATATCCGCCTGCCGACTTATTGACTGATGTTACGCAGAAGGTCACCGCAGCCCTACCCCAGCCCTCTTATAGGGGTAGGTATTTT
>PMLN01000208.1:3367-3529 GCA_003158885.1 Anaerolineae bacterium | reverse complement strand
GTGCAATCGGGCGAGGCGATCTGTCAATCGCTGGGAACCGCAGGCACCGTTATTGGGGCTACGCCAACTTCGATACCGATCCAGACGTTTTCTACCTCTACTCCTTATCCCACGGCTAATCCGGCGACCCCTGTTGTTCCCTGACAATTTATATCAGAGTTT
>PMLN01000208.1:0-3327 GCA_003158885.1 Anaerolineae bacterium | reverse complement strand
TTTTCAGGAGGTCTAATATGGCAAATAAACTCAAACTCAAACCTCTGGGCGGACGCGTGATTATCGAACCGATTGAACAGGAAGAGATCACTGCAGGCGGGATCATCCTGCCAGAGACCGCCAAAGAGAAGCCGCAGGAAGGCAAAGTTCTGGCGGTGGGTCCGGGTGATCGCGATGAAAAAGGCGAACGCATTCCCATGGACGTGAAGGTGGGTGACAAGATATTGTTCGCCAAATATTCCGGCACCGAGATCAAAATGGGTGGCAGGAAACTGCTCATCCTGCGCGAAAGCGATATTCTCGCGGTCGTCGAAAGTTAACTCTGGAGGTAATAAACCATGACTGCAAAACAACTTGTTTTTTCGGAAGAAGCGCGCCGCAAACTGAAGAACGGCATGAACGTGGTCGCCAATGCGGTGGGCGCGACCCTCGGCCCGAAGGGCCGCAACGTGGCGATAGACCGCAAGTTCGGTTCCCCGACCATCACGCATGATGGCGTGTCTGTAGCCAAGGAAATTGAACTCGAAGATCCATTCGAGAACATGGGTGCCCAACTTCTCAAGGAAGCCGCGACCAAAACCAACGACATTGCGGGTGACGGCACGACAACATCCACCGTGCTTGCGCACGCAATTGTGAATGAAGGCCTCAAAGCCCTCGAAGCCGGTTACAATCCGATGCTTATCAAGCACGGCATCGAGATGGCCACAGACTCGGTGGTCGAAGAACTCCGCAAGATGTCGGTCAAGATTGACACCAGGGAAGAAATCGCTTCGGTTGCGACCAACTCGGCCGCCGATGAAAAAATCGGTGGTTTGATCGCAGATGTGATGGATAAGGTTGGCAAGGATGGCGTAATCACGGTTGAAGAGTCCAAGTCTATGGCCGACGAGACCGAATTCGTTGAAGGTATGCAATTCGACCGCGGTTATATCTCATCCTATTTCATCACCAACGCAGAACAAATGGAAGCCGTTATTGCGGATACCTACATCCTGATCAACGAAAAGAAAATTTCCGCCGCACAGGATGTTGTTCCGCTGTTGGAGAAACTCGTTCAACTCGGAAAACGTGAACTCCTGATCATCGCAGAAGATATAGATGGTGAGGCGCTCGCCACACTCGTGTTGAACAAACTGCGCGGTATGTTGAACGTGATTGCCGTCAAGGCTCCCGGATTCGGGGATCGCCGCAAAGCCATGTTACAGGATATTGCCACCCTGAGCGGCGGCACAGTGATTTCTGAAGAGACGGGCCGCAAGCTCGAGACCGCGACCATTCAAGACCTTGGACGCGCCGAGAAAGTGGTTTCCGATAAGGAGAATACGACCATCATCGGCGGCAAGGGTGCCAAGAGCGCCATCGAAGGCCGCATCAAGGAAATCCGCGCTGAGATCGATAAGAGCACCAGCGATTACGACAAGGAGAAATTGCAGGAACGCCTCGCCAAACTCAGCGGCGGTGTTGCGATCATCCGCGTCGGCGCGGCAACCGAGACTGAAATGAAAGAGAAGAAACACCGCGTGGAAGACGCTCTCTCTGCGGCGCGTGCTGCAGTGGAGGAAGGCATTGTCCCCGGCGGTGAAATCTCTCTGATAAACGCCGTTGCCAAACTGGATAAGATGTTGAAAAGCAATGACGATGATGAAGAGATTCGCGTCGGCATCAATATCGTCAAGAAGGCGCTGGAAGCACCGATCCGCAAACTCGCTTCCAATGCCGGACAAGATGGCTCAGTCATCATTGATACTGTCCGCCGAACCGCCATCGAGAAGAAGGACAAGAACATTGGCTACAATGTCTTGACCAACGAATATGTCAACATGATCGAGGCTGGCATTATTGACCCGGTCAAGGTTGTACGCGGCGCTCTGGAGAACGCCTCTTCGATTGCGGCCATGATCCTGACCACGGATGTGCTCGTCACCGATATTCCCGAAAAGGAAAAGTCTATGCCCATGCCTCCGGGCGGTGGTATGGATTACTAAACCTTTCAACTCCATTATGGGACACGGCCATGTCGTGTCCCATATTTTTTTAATTGGTATAATCTGGAGGATGTTTTTCCGTTTACGCAGGACCTTGATCCCCTTAACCCTGGTGCTTATATTTGGCCTTTCCGCCTGTAGTTCGTTATTTGGAACCAAGCCTGCTCCCACGCCCGTCGAGTCAACCGCCACACCTTTGTCTCCAACCGCCACTTCGCAGGCCATGGCCGCCACGATCAACGGCGAAGGTCTCACGGTTGTGGAATATACTGCCGAACTCGCTCGTTATAAATCCGCCCAAAAGGCATTGAACAAGGATGTTTCAGACTCAGATGCCGGCAAGGCGGTTTTGGAGGATCTGATCGCCCAGATTCTGCTGGAACAGGGCGCAAAGGCCGCCGGACATGAAATATCGGGGTCCGCCTTACAGTCGAGGCTGGACGCGTTGGCTGCCCAACTTGGCGGCGCGGATAAACTAACGCAATGGGAATCCGAACACGGGTATACCGATGCGTCTTTCCGGATTGATTTGCAGCGTTCGATAGACGCGGCCTGGATGCGGGATAAGATCATCGGCGCTGTCCCAGCCACGGCAGATCAGGTGCATGTCCAGCAAATTCTGCTCTATAATGCAAATGACGCGCAAAACGTCTTGCAGCAGTTGAAAGGCGGCGCTGATTTCAGTACACTGGCAGCCCAATATGATCCCAACGCGCACGGCGATTTGGGCTGGTTCCCCAAGGGTTATTTGTTTGACCCGAATGTGGAACAGGCCGCCTTCAGTTTGCAGGTCGGGCAGATCAGCGATGTGATCCAAACGAACGTTGGGTACGACATCATCAAAGTTTTGGAACGCGATCCACAACATCCTTTATCGCCTGACGCGTATCTTGCCATGCAGGAACAAGCCTTGCGAAATTGGATCGCTCAGCAAAGAGCACAGGCAAATATCGTGCTGGCGCCCTAGATTTCAAAAGTCATTGCGAGCGCATGCGAGCGCAAGCGAAGCAATCCCCTCGCGAAACAGGAGATTGCTTCAGCGGAAATACGCCGCTTCGCAACGACATGAAAACGGAGAGACTCCAATGAGTAATTATGACCTCAACGAACAGCCCACCCGTCAGCCCGGCAGGTTGCGACTCAATCCATGGGATATTTTATCCATCGTGGTATTGCTGGTCACGGCCTGCATCGCCGGTTATTATGTGTTGATCTTCCTTAATCCAAGCCAGCCGTTGAATCCGTTTCCTCCGCCGACCCCGCCGTTCCAACTCCCCACTGCGACCATCACAGCGATCCAACTCCCCGCCACCTGGACCGCGACCAACCCTCCGTTCAT
>PMLN01000191.1 GCA_003158885.1 Anaerolineae bacterium | reverse complement strand
CTCAAGCCGAGAAAGGGTTATGCGTTTCGCAGAAAGATACTACATTTGAGGGCAACTGGTTCAAGCACAAAGATCGGCGCTTCAATACACGGCTGGATCAATCATATTCGTCATGGAGATACGTTTGGATTAAGGCGTTCCATGCTTGATCAATCTGGATTGCTTGCAAAGGAGAATGAGAATGGCTGAAGAAATGATCATATTCACGCGAACCTATGATTTCATTTCATGGTTACTGCCGCTGGCTGAAAAATTTCCACGAAGCCAGCGGTTCGTGATTACCCAGCGGTTGCAGAACGCGGCGTTGAATTTTCAAGAGTCGATCATTGAAGCCAATGCCCTGCGCGGCGCGTTGAGAACGGAAAGATTACGTTTTGCAGACGCCGAATTAAGGAAGGTTCGTTTGTACTTGCGATTATGCGAGAAGTGGAAGTGGATCAATGCAGGCCAGTATCATCATGTTTCAGAGATGATCGCGGAGATCGGAAACTTGTTGGGAGGCTGGCTGAAATTGTCACTGGCGAGATGAAAATCTCGTTGTGAAGGGCGCATCCAAAGGAATCGTGTTCTGCGCGGCGGCTCGTTCAACAATAATCATAGGAATGCCCGCTGTGCGAACCGCAACAGGAACAACCCGAACAACCTCAACAGGAACAACGGGTTTCGGGTGTGTGTTTTCCACATCTTTGCATTTGCCGGAAATGCGATAAGGCTACGGCTTTCTCGCCGAGGCTTCAATGATGGCTGGATGAGGTCCTGGCCGAACTCGCTCCAATGAGCAGGGTCGGACGAATATAAAAAAGTCCCGCAACCTGAGCATGACTCCGTTGCGGGACATCTTTTTACGCATTACTTCTTTTTCCCCTGCGGGGACGATGTCTTCTTCGCCGCAGGTTTTGCTTTCTTTGCCGGCTTCGCTTTCACCGCTTTCTTCGGAGCGCTCTTCCTCTTTTTTGCTTTTTCCTTCTTCGCTTGAACCACAAACTTCTCCACCAGCCAGCCAGCGCTGAGGCTGGTCACTTCCTCGCCGGGTTTCACTTCCACCACCACATCGCCTTTGATGGAGGCGCGCTTGCGAATGGCGGCGGCATCGAGGCGTGCGGACTTGGCCGCGCCCTTGCTCATGTGGATCGTAGCAACTTCATTGGGCTTGCCGGTCACAAGGCCTGCGAGTTTCACTTTCCCCGACAGGTTCCAAACCGAGACACCCTTGCCATAGCGGCCCTGCGTTGGGAATTCCTTCGGTTCGATACGCTTGGCCTTGCCATCCGAGGTCAGCAGGAAGACATGGCCCTCCACTGGCAAAATCTCCATGCCGATCGTTTCGTCCGTATCCTCCAGCTTCATCCCGTTCACGCCGGCCGCGACCAGTCCCATCGGGCGCACATCCTCCTCACTAAAGCGGATGCCCATGCCCTGGGCGGTGGCCAGCAGGATATCCTTCTTCCTGCCATCGGTCAGACCCACAGAGACCAAACGGTCGCCTTCATTGACCTTGACCAACGTAAAGGTCTGCGAGGAGGGGCCGGGTAATTCGGTAATCAGACTCTTCTTGATCATGCCAAAGCGCGTGGCGGTGATCACACAAGTCTCTTCGGAATAATCCGATTTTTTGGCGGGCAGGACAAAGACCGCCGCCAATGAATCGTTCTCGGTTAACGGCGAGACCTTGTAGAACAGCAAACCATCGCCCAATTTTTCAACTTCGGGAATGACATGCGTGGCAACCGCCGCGGCCTTGCCGGCTTTGGAAGCAAAATAAATCGTGTCCGAGGTGGAAGCGCGCACCAGCCAGCGCGGCGCATCTGTGCCGCTGTGACGCGGGGGCTTGTCATCGTGCGTGCGTCCCACCAGCCCCTCGGCAGTCACGCCGATCCAAATATTTTGTTCGGGCAGAAGATCGCTGGCGGTCAAGGCCCCGGCGCCAAAGGCGCCGGCTTTCAAGCTCACGATCTGCGTGCGGCGGCGATCCCCAAAGGCTTCCTTGACCCGCACCAACTCAGCCGCCACCACGCCGCGCATCCGCCTGGCGGATTTCAACAGTTCGGTCAAATCCTTAATAAGGGCAGTCACTTCCTTATATTCGGTCTCGATCTTCCTGCGTTCGAGGGCGGCCAGACGCCGCAGCTGCAAATCGAGGATGGCGCTGGCTTGAAGCTCCGTCAGCTTGTAACGCTTCATCAGTTTGGAACGCGCCGCGTCCACATCGGAGGCAGAGCGAATGATGTTGATGATCTCATCCAGGTTCTTCAACGCCACCATATAGCCTTCGAGGATATGGGCACGCTGTTTAGCTTTATCCAGGTCGAACTCGGTGCGGCGTTTGATGACCGTCAGGCGATGCTCGATATAGACGCGCAGGGCCTGCTTGAGCGTAAGCGTGCGCGGCTCGCCATCCACGAGCGCCAGCAGGTTAATGCTGAAGGTGGTTTGCATGGGCGTGCGCTTATAGAGATTGTTAAGCACGATATTGGCATCGGCATTCTTGGTCAACTCGATGACGATGCGCATGCCCTGGCGATCCGACTCGTCGCGCAGGTCGGCCAGGCCGTCGAGATGACCTGTGCGCACCAGCTCGGCGATGCGCTCGATGAGACTGGATTTGTTGACCATGTAGGGAAGCTCGGTGACGATCAGGCGGCTCTTGCCGCGTTCCATTTCCTCGGTATGGACTTTGGCCTGTACGGTCACGCGTCCGCGCCCGGAGCCATAGGCGGCTTCGATGCCCTCTTCGCCTNNTCCATCAATTGATCCACGTCAATATCGTCGAGCTTTTCCCAGCGGTCGAGCATATAAACCAGCGCGTCCACCACCTCACCCAAATTGTGAGGCGGAATGGAGGTGGCCATGCCCACTGCGATACCGATCGCGCCATTCACCAGCAGGTTCGGAATGGCAGACGGCAGGACGCTGGGTTCCGCCAGGGTATCGTCGAAGTTGGGGACAAAATCCACCGTGTTTTTGTTAAGGTCGGCGAGCAGATCAATGGCGGGCGCGGTGAGGCGCGCTTCGGTATAACGCATCGCGGCCGGCGGGTCGCCATCCACCGAACCGAAGTTGCCCTGGCCGTCCACGAGCAGGGTGCGCAGCGAAAAATCCTGCGCCATGCGCGCCATGGCTTCATACACGGCCGCATCGCCGTGCGGATGATATTTGCCCAGCACTTCGCCGACGATACGAGCGGATTTCTTATAAGCTGTATCGGCGCGGATGCCCATATCGTACATGGCATATAGAATGCGCCGCTGGACGGGCTTGAGTCCGTCACGCGCATCGGGCAGGGCGCGCGCCACGATGACCGACATGGCGTAATCGAGGTAGGCCTGCTGCATTTCGCTGTCAATATCTATTTTTCGTACAAGACCGAGTTCCATAAAAACTCCAAAATCTTTTTAACCACGAAGGACACGAAGTACACAAAGGAAGAGATTAAAACTTTCGTGATCCTTGGTGTTCTTAGTGGTGAAAATAAGTTCTATTCGCGGGCCTATCTTACGGGGAAAGAAGCGCGGCGTCAAGGAGAAGTTGCATTAAGGTTATGGCGTTACCAAAGTCCGAAAAAAACCTTAACACGAATGTCGCGAATTAGCGAAT
>PMLN01000016.1 GCA_003158885.1 Anaerolineae bacterium | reverse complement strand
TGACGACGACAAGGATGGTGGCATCAAGGTGCCGGATGAGGCAATCCGAGCGGTGCTCCACGACCTGTTCGACCACTTTAACTTCACGGTCACGGAGTCCACCCCTCTCGATGTGGAAGTCGCCGTTGATCCCGAAATGCTCGGCAAGGTCTTCGAAACGGTGGTGCTGACCAGTGAAGAAGCAGATGAATATCAAGCGCCTAACTTGCGCAAAGCCACGGGCAGTTATTACACGCCGCGTATTGTGGTGACATTCATTGTGCGCGAGGAATTGAAAAGTGACCTGACCGCTCGTGTGAAAGGTCTGCGAAAAGAGAATCTTACGCCACTGATGGAATGGGATGCGCTGGCTGGCATTACGCAGGATGACCGATCTAAATTGCGTGAATTGGTGACTGGTGAGCAAGCAGACGCGATCCTGGCACGCGTGGAAACCCTGCGTGTCTGTGACCCTGCGATTGGCTCTGGCGCATTTGCCTTGGGACTCCTGCACGAGTTGCTTAACTTGCGCCTGCTATGCGGAAATATATCTGGCTTCAAAGACCCTTTGCGAGAGAAACGTAATGCAGCATTCGATATCAAAAAACATATTATTGAAAACAATATCTACGGTGTGGATTTGCAAGCCAAGGCCGTAGAAATTTGCAAACTACGTCTCTGGCTTTCTTTGATCGTGGATTACGAACTGGGCGCTGACCCCGATGACAGCACCCACACTGCCTTTACCAACGCGATAGCAAACATTCCTGCCCTGCCAAACTTGGGATTCAAAATAAAGCGTGGAGATTCTCTGTTGGATCTTGTGCAGGGCAAGGTCTTCCGCTTAAAGGACATTCAATATAACGCGGATATGCAGGCGGCGGTCAATCAACTGCAAAAGTTCCACACGCAGTTCTTCTCGGAGAACGATCCGGACATAAAGCGTGACCTGCGTTTGAAGGCGCTCGCTGAACGGACGCGCTTGAGCCGCTTACAGATCGAAGCACAGTTGAAAGCGCTTGAAAACCGCAATGCAAAGCAAGGCGACATGTTTGCCGTGAAGGAGACCAAAGCCGCTATTCAAGAAGCAAAGGCGGAGCGGGAACGTTTGGAGGATGTCCTAGCCGGCATTCAGGAAACGGAAAAAGAACTCAAGAAATTAACAAGCAAACGCTTGAGCGACAAGAATGATGCCGCACTCGCAGCGCTGGAATCTTTGCGCGAGAATGAAGCGATCACCTTTGCCTGGGAACTAGACTTCCCCGAAATCTTCTTTGAGATGACTGCGCCCGCAGCTACAATGACAGGCAAAATGGGCTTGGTGAATGAAACCAAGGGACAAATGGAACTTGCTGCACCTGAATCTAAGCGCGGCGGCTTCGATATTATGGTTGGCAACCCACCCTTTGTTACGGCGCGCAATGCCGAAAAACGAGAACTGTATCGCGAACGCTGGAAAGAAACTGCAATACAGAAATTCCAATTAGTTTCTCCATTCTTTCAGAGATCTTTTGGCTTGCTAAATCAAAATGGCTATTTGGGATTTATTGTTTCAAATGCATTTGCAAAACAGCAATTTGGAAGACCTCTTGTTGAAGATCTCTTTTCAACCATAGATTTGGAAAAGGTTGTCGATTGTTCCGGATTGATGTTCCCTGGACACGGGACCCCAACTTGTATTGTCTTTGGCAAGAATCGTAAACCAGATAAGAATAGTTCAGTAAAACTAATCGCTACCCTAGCAGGTGGCGGGGATTTACGAACTCAACCTGAGAATTCTCCACTATGGGCTACCATTCAAGCGCACCACGATACCACTGACTATATGGATGATCGAATCGTTGTGGGTGAAAAAACTCCAATCGAAATGTCTCAGTGGCCTTGGAATCTTGATATTTCTGCTGAACCTACCAGAAAAGAACTTGAAAAGGCCAAGAATAGAATTGAGGATGTGATTGAAGATGAGATTGGCGTCGCGACAATGACGAACGCCGACGATATTTTTATCATGCCTGATCATCAAGCAAGGAAATTGAGATTAGCGCAAAATCTTCTTCGACCTTTTCAAGAAGGTTTTGATGTGCGTGACTGGTCATTGTTTTCGGATGTTGAAATTATTGTTCCATATAATGAAAAAGCCGTCATCCTACCAGAAAGTGAGCTTGATGACAATACCGTCAGATATTTGAAGCTATTCAAGAGTATTCTTTCGAATCGTTTAAGTTTTGGTAATAAAACCTTCGTAGAGCTAGGGCGACCTTGGTATTCTTTCGAAAGAATGAATGCAAACAAATATAGAACTTCACAATTTATAACTTACGGAAATCTTGCAACACATGCCCACTTTGTTTATTGGGGTAAACTTCGTGCATATGACAGAAATGCTGTTGTAATAAAATTGCCTGACAAGGCAACGCCAAACGATCACCATGCTATAACAGGATTGCTCAACTCAAGTGCTGTACTGTATTGGCTTAGGATAGTTTGCTTTCCACGACGAGAAGCCGAAGAAGCAGAATCAGGAACATACTATGATTTTGCGGGCTCAAAAGTTCAACAGGTTCCAACCCCAGAGACAGTTCTTGAAAATACGGTTTATCGTAACACAATAATAGCCTTATCTCACGCCTGTTGGGAATGCGGTGAACAACTGCCTGCACTAGCCTTCAAGAAACTCTTCGAGCAAAAAGGCGAAGCCTATCACGGCTGGTACAGTGTACTGGCGGGTTATGTTGCCTCGCACGCATTGATCGCCAAGAACGGGTTCAATTCTGCCGAGGAATTGAATCAACTCCACCAAAAAGCCTTGTCCGAGCGCGAACGTCTGCGCAGTGAGATGATTGCATTGCAGGAAGAAATGGATTGGCTTGTGTATGTCGCTTATGGCTTGATCGCAGATGATGGAAAATTGACAGTGGGTGCTGATTGGAAAGTTGAGCCGTTGGCCTTGGGCGAACGTCCATTTGAGTTGTTACGCGATGGTAAACCCATTCCCAGTTACTTCTCGGGGATACGCAAGTCCCTATGGCGGAGACGCATGGATGTTATCCAATCCAACGAACATATTCGCCGCATCGAGCAACCTGTCTACAAACGACGCTGGCATCGCAAAGTCAGCGACGAAAAAGAATTCCAGAATGCCTATGAATGGTTCCTTCTCGAAAAAGCCGAGTACTGGTTAGAGAACATCCACAAGCGACCAGTTGAAGTCGGTGCTTGGGCAAATGCACTTTG
>PMLN01000113.1 GCA_003158885.1 Anaerolineae bacterium | reverse complement strand
GCGTGAAGGCTTTGGACGAAAAGATGATACGCTTCCTCCGCGCCTTCTCAATGAAGCGCCCACTGAGGGTCCATCGCAGGGTTGGGTTGTCCAATTGGAGCCAATGCTCAAGGAATATTATCGCGGTCGCGGCTGGGATGAAAATGGTGTGCCCACTGCGAAGAAACTGGCTGAACTTGAATTGACAAATCTAAGTGAACAAGTCATTGCGGCCAAATAGCCCGAACCAGTCCCCGATCCTGATGGAGATTGTTTTACCGACTTACGCCATTCCTGCAATGCCTTGAGAAGGAAACTATTTATGATTGACTCTAGAATTTACGAAATGTTTCGTGATATTGGCCGCGATTTGTACACGGCCCATATGGTTTCTTCGCACGGCGGTAATTTGAGCATTCGATTTGGAGATCGTGTCATCATCAAGCGCCGCGGTGCCATGCTTGGAAATCTCAAGCAGCTGGATTTGATTGAAACCCGCCTCGATAAAAATGACAGTGGTGTGGCGCTGGCCTCGACTGAATTGTTGGTGCATCGCACCATTTATATGAATACGCCTGCCCTGGCGATTGTCCACTGCCATCCACGAACAGCAATTGCCTTTTCACTTTCACGGGACGAACTTGTCCCGATTGATAATGAGGCTTCCTATCTGTTAAAGAAAATCCCGGTGGTGACAGAAGAATTCCCATCCGGGACGCCTGAAATGGCAAAAAAGGTTGCCAGCGCCTTGAAAAACTACAAGATCATCATGCTGCGTGGACACGGCAGTTTCGCCACCGGGCAGACGCTCGATGAAGCCTTCCACTGGTCATCCACGCTGGAGGAATCCTGTCAGATCGAATTGGCGGTTAAATAGATCAACGAACCTTTCATTGAATATCGCAAGATGAGTGAGTCGTACAATAAATTCTAAAATTCATTTCCGTCCCTTTATTGATTATTCAGGGCACAAAATATTTTATGGGAAAATACCATGACCGCAAAATCCGAAAAATTCAAACACGTCAATTATCTGTGGGATGACAACGCTGCTGATCTATTGGATCCTGTGGAACGATTACGGTATCGCAGTAATATTCTGGGCGCGGATCAACGGATTACCAATACGGGCGGCGGCAATACTTCATCAAAAGTAAAAATGAAAGACCCTCTGAGCGGTGACGAAGTGGATGTCATGTGGGTCAAAGGCTCTGGCGGCGACTTGCGAACCTCCACACGCGCCAATTTTGCATCCTTGTACATGGATAAATTCCTGTCGCTGGAAAGCATTTATAACAAGGCTGAAATCAAGGGAGCGAAGACCGGGATCGAAGATGCAATGGTGGATATGTATCGCCATACCACCTTTGGATTGAATCCGGCTGCAAGCTCCATCGATACGCCGCTGCATGGTTTGATTCCGTTCCAGCATGGGGACACATGCACCCTGTCTCTGCGATTGCAATTGCCGCCAGCAAAGACCAAGAACGCCTGACTCAGGAAATCTTCGAAGAAGAAGTGGGTTGGGTGTCCTGGCAGCGCCCCGGCTTTGATTTGGGATTGGTGATGAAGGAGAAGTTGAAACAAGACCCGAGTCTGAAAGGCCTCATCATGGGATAACACGGTCTTATCAATTGGGCGGATGATGATAAGGCTTGTTATGAATTGACGCTCACGCTTATTGAAAAAGCCGCGATGTATATTGAACAACACGATAAAGGTGAGAAGACTTTTGGCGGGCAGAAATACATATCGTTGAATGAAGAAAGGCGCAATAAACTGACACTGTAGCATATCCACCGACATTGGGATGCCAAAACTCAGAAACTCGCAGATTTTCCATGTTTTTGAGAGCCAAGTAAAACAAGTGCAATTACCTTACAGAATGGTTTTAGGAACCAGAAAAACGCCAATTTTCGCCGATTCAAACGGAAAAATTGAGCTTTTCACCTAACTGATGTTACGCAGCCTTGAGGACCTGAAATTCATCATAGGCAACCCGAATGGCTTTGAGATACAAGTGTGCCCGCAAGGCAAAATGATTGAGACGATGCTTGATCTTGAGACATTCCAGTTTGAAGAAAGCATACAAAACAGCAAAGACATGATTATTCTGGGTCACGACTCGGCGCACAGGCGCTTTGCCCAAAGCGGCATTTTGTTTGAGCGATTTGTGGAAGACTTCTATCGGCCATCGTTTTTGATAGGTCGTTAGAGGGAACTCCCGCGTCACGGTTGTATCACTGCAAGCTAGATAGAGAATGCCCGTGCTGCCATCTTTGTTGGTAAAGACTTGGCGCACGATGCGTACAGGAAAAGGCACATCTTTGAGCCAGCCTGTAAACAGGGTCTCTTCTTGCCAGGGCAGATCTTCAATCGAAGTGAAACGGTTGTTTTGATTATCTTCTTCGCTCACCGCTACCAAACGGTTGGCCTTCAGTGCACAAACAAAGTCCTTTTTGAGTGTTTCCTTGATGTAGCACATGTTTTCTTTGGATGAAAACCAAATGTCGAACAACACAAAGCGAAATTTCAGATTGTTTTTCACGCACACATCCAGCATGGTTCTCATCAACTCGTTCTTTGTGGCAAGGCTGGCCCTTTTCCGTTTGTGCGTTTTGAGATCACAATACTCCAGCGGCTTTCGAATCAACTCAAAGGCTACTGGAATGGAGATGTCTCCAACCTGATATAGGCAATTGAGCAGATTGAAGCCTTGTACTGCCCGCCCTTTACTGTGATCATAATGCCGGCACATCACTTCATTTTCATCGGTATACGGCTTTTCTTGAATGGTGTCGTCAAAGACCAAGGCCGCCTCTTCCCGTTCTACTTCGCGAACGGTTGTCTTGACTTCCTGCCACAGTTCCTTGGATGTGTACTCTTCACCAGATAGAAAACGGGTAATCTGGTCATGGCTGACTTGTCCGTTCACCATCGCTGAGAGACCGGTTGCGGTGGCATAACCAAAGCTGCTGAACAGGTAATCGGTATACAATTCTAATTGTTCTTTGTTCATGCTCAAATCTTACCCGCTTTTCTTGCCGTTTTGGTGCGTAACATCAGATCTTAACTCGTACTTGTTTACCGTTCAAAAAATGCACTATCTGTGGCGTTTGTTCTCAATTACAGACAGTTGGTGTCACAGGTGGGGATAGCACAGGTGGTGCAACGTGGCTTTCTGATGACTTAAGCGCCACATGTGCTACTTTATTGGCTTCAGACGGTAAACAAGTACCTTAACTCGATTAACCCACCTGAAACGGTGGGTTTTTCTTTGGTTATTCACAATGAAATTATTCTAAATGTGCCTTGACCGTTGGGTATAATGGTATTGGCATGAAAAAGTATTTTCCTGTTCTGTTGATTGTTTTCGCGGCCTGTTCCACATTGCAGCAACCTGTATACCCGACTGGAATGCCGGCTGTGATCAACCTGATTGTTGCCCAGACCGCTGCAGCCGCTTCTACGCAAACAGCCTGGCTTATGCCTTCCCCGCAGCAGCCTTCGAAAACCCCCATTCCGCGGTCGCTTCCTACCATAACTCTCACAGATACGCCAACAACAGATACGCCACCCTGCCCGTTTAACAAGTCCTATTATGTACGGGTCAGGCCATTCGCAGTAGGTTCGCGCAATTGGAATAACTACATACCAAATTATCCAACATGGCAGCGTCCTTACGATTATCCTGCGACTTTATTCCTGCAATATATTCTGAATTCATCTGCATGGACCACGGATACTGAATATATCAACCTTACTGACGCATGGATGCAGGCAATAGCCAGCCTGAATGGTTCCGGATGGAATTATTTGCACAATGCTTCCGACGGCACATTTTTCAACGGGTCTAAATTGGGCGTGGATACATTTCCAGGAAATGTTCTGCTTGTTATCGGCCGGCGATATCGCCGCGGAGAATGTTGGGATACGGTTTCGGCATTTCCATATTCAGATGCATATTTGATAGCCGCCATCGATTTGGTGCATCTGCCCGCCTATCGACTTGGAATCCAAACGGGAATGAATTATTCAACCCCTGGCGTTGTCTATCCCGCGCCTAAAAACGGCGGTGACATTTTTGTCCCCATTCTCAGTCGTCACGGAGATTTGTGGGTGAAGGACAATAATGTTGAAACATTTCCTTCCCTGCCGATGGATATTACGGTGACCGTGGACTCATTGAATATTCTATCGAGCGATGATGCCAGTTCGTTAATTGTCGAAAGCGTATTGAATGGAACGCATCTAAAGTTAACGGCTTATGCTCCAATGCAAAGAGTCACATTCGGTCAGGTAACCGATCCGGAAACTGGAAGAACGGGTTACATCTCGTTGTTCGATTGGTCGAAGTCCACGGGCTCATACAATACAACTTGGACGATGCAGACATTACCTGTCCCGCCTGGTTAGGGAAAGGGAAATTGAGGAACTGCTTCAGATCTCTATCTGTTGGATGAGGTGGATGTTCAATAAGGTTTATCGGTAGCATTAATTCGTATACGGTTTCTAGTTTTTATCCTCGATCCCAATCCATAGATGGCCTGGCAGGACAGGCCGATAGGGGCGAATGGTTAATTGTTCAAATTCCGGCTGATCCTTTGCGATCATGCTGGGATGAATTAAACATAAATTTGGCTCGCGGTGATATTTCTGGTGATAATATGCCACCGCCTTTTCTATCTTATTTTTCAAAGCCAGGTTGGGATTATCATCGAACCATAGCATTCCAATGTGCATGTCAACCTCTATTCCAATGCGGGAATCCAAAAGGGCAGCCAATCATTTCCTTCGCGCATCGCAAATTGAAAACCGGCGATCAGGCTGGCGAAAGAAACATGAGAGGAACCCGTCAAGAATTGAGTTAGACGATCGTTTTCGATGGAACCGAATAGTCTGGTGCGGAAAGCATCCAGCCAGGGCCGGTATAAATCCGAAACTGCAATGGATGAGTTGATGGTTATGATCGGCCAAATTCTTCTGGAAGGTCCGCGCAATAGCAGCCATCTCAAATCTTGTTGGACTTCGGACTCGGTAATGAGTGATTCGAGGTGGTCAATCAACAACAAGTAAATTTGTCCTCCGCCGCGATTGGAGTGCGCCCATTCGACCATGGCATGGAGATGGTTGACAACATCTGATTCGTGCGCTGACAGCAGCACTTCGCAATTGCCGGAGTGTGTGGCATCCATCCACTCTGAAGTGTTATTTGAGACAACCAGATAGCTTACTTCGTTCAATGAATTGGTTTGATTAACCGAGCTTGCAATGGTGCGGAGAAAATTGGTTTTGCCGCAGCCTTCATCTCCAGTGATCATGATCGGACCTGGGAGTGCGTCCAATAAGTTGAGCAGGATGGGCAGCCCGTCTGTGGCGAGTCCAAGCAAGAGGGCAGCTTGGGGTAGGGGTGCAAATTCAGCCAAGACTTCGTTAAGGGAAGGCACGGCTAACCCGGCGGCTGGATGATTTTCATCTGCGCGAGGCGCCAGCCTTGCCAAAGATTCGAGAGTCAAAGAGAAACGATTTGTCTTAACCATAATCAATTAGAACAAACGTTCTATATTATACGCGATTCCTTCCCGATGTCAAGGCTTATATTATTGTATCTTTTGACCTTAAAAAGCATTGACGCATCTTTTGAATTTGGTATAATTCGCCTGCTTAATTGCCGGAGGCACAGGCACTACTTGCCGACGTAGCTCAATCGGCAGAGCACCCGCCTTGTAAGCGGGCGGTTACGAGTTCGATTCTCGTCGTCGGCTCAGTTTAGTCGCTTGGTCAGTTAGTCTCATGTTAAATGGTTCTTGATGAAACTAAGTGACTAGTCGACTAAGCGACTGGAAAACTAAATAGCGGGCGGTTACCCAAGCGGCCAAAGGGGACTGACTGTAAATCAGTTGTCGGATGACTTCGGAGGTTCGAATCCTTCACCGCCCACAAACCGGCTTACCCCGGCAGCAAGTTATGCCCTCATAGCTCAGTCGGTAGAGCACGTTCTTGGTAAGAACGGGGTCATGGGTTCAAATCCCATTGAGGGCTCTATTGCTGAATGATCTCAATAGGATGTTATGCAGTAGAAAGGAGAGAACTTATGTCGAAGGCGAAATTTGAGAGGAACAAGCCGCATCTGAACGTGGGGACGATGGGGCACATCGATCACGGGAAGACGACGCTGACGGCGGCGATCACGAAATACAGCCAGTTTTTGGGGAAGGCGAAGTTTCGAGCCTACGACAGCATTGACAATGCGCCGGAGGAAAA
>PMLN01000013.1 GCA_003158885.1 Anaerolineae bacterium | reverse complement strand
CCGATGGGGTATCTTCTCAATAATCGGTGGTTGAGTAGGCGGCGGTGTAATCCCGCCGCCGTATCGAAACCACCATCAACAACAATTTCCCCGAAATATTGAGATGATACCCGACGGATTACTCCAAATGTTTCATTGCTTCTCTTCTGCTCAATGGATGCAGCGGCGTGTCCTTAACAAACTTTTTCACTGCCTTCGGCTCCACCCGCGCGTACTGTCTCAGCGACCAGCCGATGGCTTTGTTGATGAAGAATTCCTTCGAGTTCAGATTTTCCCGGATGATCTCACACAAAAGTTCAAAATCAGTCTCTTTTTTATAGCCCAGTTGGAACAGGATCGTGGTGCGTCTTAACCAGAAATTGTCCGAGGCGCGCCACTTGGCAAGATATTTCGCGCGCACCCCGGGAAAGCGCCGGAAATGAGGTCCAACCGTATCGCCGGCAATGCTATCCACGGTGTCCCACCACGATTTGTAGGTGATCATATACTCAATGGCTCTGATGTAATTTGCTGGAAGTTGATCCACCAAATGTTCCGTGAAACCAACAGCCAGGTATTGGAACTCGCGCTGCGGCAATTCCCATAGATCGTGGACGATCAGGTCAAGTTCGCTTACTGGCGGCAAGCCATATTGTTCGATAAACTCTTTGGAGAGGGCTTTCAATTGCGGTGTTGTGATCCCAAGATACTCAAACTGGTCGCGCATATATTTCTTCATCGGCGCAGCCTGGGCCGGGTTTGCATTCTTGTTGAACAGAGCCGTCAAAGGCAGGAGATAAGATTGCATGAGTCCTCCATATTCTTCTTTTAGGATTTAGCGTGCTTCGCCTAGGGCAGGAACATATCGCACCAAATATACCCCGCTCTGTTGCCCGGCAATCGTGTTAAGTGGTATATCCGGTTGGCTTGTTGGTTTGGATGACTGACTGCAATTGATCAGAACAATAGATATAAAAAGAAGGATGCTGCCGGTCCTTGAAATTCTTTGAATCATTACTCTCCATTTATCTCATCACCCATGACACCCTGATCCACGACCCATGATCAATTAACCATTCTCGAATATCGAGTATCGAATATCGAGTATCCAAATACTACTTTTCTGATCGGAACCCATCCCGGATGCGCCGCCAGCTATCTTCGAGCGTTTCCGGCAGGACGCGCGTCTNNCCAGCGCGGCACGATGTGGATGTGGACGTGATCCTTCACTCCCGCTCCCGCCGCCTCGCCAATGTTGACGCCGATGTTGAAGGACTGTGCGTTATAGACTTTTCGCAAAACAGCCGTTGCCTGCGATGTCAATTCCATCATTTCCGCCCGCGTGGCAGAATCCAGTTCTTCCAGGTTGGGTTTATGTGCAAACGGTACAACCATGACGTGCCNNCTCCAGATTAGGCTTGTGGGCAAAAGGCACAACCATGACGTGCCCGCTGGTATAAGGATAGCGGTTTAGGATCACATACGCCAGTTGGCCGCGCAGGATGATCAGGTTTTCGGGGCTGTCTTCCTTGCTTTGCGCCTTGCAAAACACACAGCCTGATTCTTTGTTTGCATTTTCAATATATGTCATACGCCACGGGGACCAGAGATGATTCATGGGAGAATGTGTTGATTGTAGCAGAATTTTGACTGGAGTTACAGAGAGTTATTTATAAAATTTATTTACGGAAATTTGTATAATGCTATATAGTTTGGTAGGCGTTTCTATCAGACACATCATAATTCAAGGAGCGTACAATGGTTACGATTAATATAAAGGACGATTCACAGATATTGGTTTTTGACAGTACAGTGCTCGAGGTTTTTTCTCCTTCCGATGATGGCGGCTATCGGGTTCATGTTGGCATATCAAAAGCGTTACGCTTACAGCGAGTCGCAAGGGGGATCATCATGAATTGAATATTAAGACTTCGGTTGAAGGTCATGAGTTTTGGATTGATAATGCAAATCTTGACAGCGCAAATGAATTAGTCGCTGAAATAGAAAGTTCGAAAGCCGCTTTCCATTTTTAGAACTTATTTGAGATAAGACTTTTTCTTGCAATACTTCATATGTTCAGCGCACGCTTTGTTAGATTTTGCTTTTCATAAATAATGAGTCCAAAATCCTATCCACGGAATCGTTAAAGGGGCTTTTATCCATCTCAATATAATCAAAGCCATATTTGCGAGCCTCATTTTCTATAAAGCTACTCATTTTCAGTACAAATGTTGCAAAGGCATCAATATAACCATCGCTTGAAATCCGTAGCCAATCATGTTCATTTTCCTTTGAACTCTTCTTGATGTTGTCTTTATGGTTATCTCCCTGATTCCCAATAAATACAGCGCGATAATCAATATTCTCAAGCTGATTAACAAATTCTGGAAGAATAGCAACTCCTTCAATCACCACATCGCGACCCTCGTCTTTCTCTCTAAAAATAAACGGCTTTATGGCTTTCCAAACAACCTCGCTCTCCACTACAATATGATGAATAACTTCAGTTGTTTGTTCTACCATTAAGTTAATTCTATCTACTTCATCCCTTTCATTAAAGTTATTGAAAAAGAATAAGCCTGGTTCGACTTCAGGATCTAAAACATTCTCTAACACTGCTCCAAGGGAGTCAGTTGAAACAACGTTAATCCCAAACTTTTTAGTAATCGTTTTGGATATAAGCGATTTGCCGACCTTTGGAGGACCGCCAAGAAAATAAATCATGAGCAATAAATTCCTATCCACATTTTTGACCAGCCAGTAAAATATTGAAATTGTTCGATTAGATTTTTCCCTGAATGAAAGCTAACTAGTGTATATATGGTCTGTATAATTTTTTAGTTAGACCATATAATCTTCTAAAAGCGGTTCGAATGTTGTACGGTGAAAGATTAAAGTTCATTGCATATAGTATAGCACGGCTATCAGGTTGATGCTCATCAATAATACTTCTCAATTCCTCCGAACCCAAACTGACTGTTCTTCTCCGTCATCTTGATAAAGTAATTCAGCCGCTTCTGAAATTCTTTTGGTCGATTCCTGGCGCCGTCAATAAATGCAATCCGGATTCGTTTATACGTTTCAGAGAAGTTTTGAAAATTCTTCCGTGCTTCTTTATTGTCTTTAATCGCCTCAAGAATATCCTTTGGAATTTCAAATCGTCCCGATGATATATCGCCGAGCGTAGCGAGGACATCTTTCATTACCCTGCCCTCCGCGATTAGCTTTCCCAATCTTTCCTTGTTCGATTGTGAGTATCCCGTCTTTGGATTGCGCCTCGAAAATCGTTGGGCAAAGCTTTCGTCATCGATCTTTTTGACGGTGCTGTCAATCCAGCCGAAGCATAACGCTTCCTCCACCGCGTCGTTATATTCGATGCGCGGCTTTCC
>PMLN01000069.1 GCA_003158885.1 Anaerolineae bacterium | reverse complement strand
GTTAGACTTGTAAGACTTTCCGTCCTGTAAGACTTGTAAGACCTCCTCCTTCATCCTTCGCACTTCATCCTTAATCAAAAAAGATCCTCCACCTCCGGACAATACGCATGACCTGTTCGACCTGTAAGACTTCCGCCTTCTCACCTCTCACTTCTCACTTCTCACTTCCTCTTATAAGGAGATGACATGGATTTTTTATATCGGCGTTCTTATCGCGGTCCTATTAAAGCGGCTATCCTCGATTGGGCCGGGACTGCTGTTGATTACGGCTCTTTTGCTCCCACCGCCGTATTCCTGCGCCTCTTTAAGAGTCAGGGCGTTCGTATCACGGACGAGGATGCGCGCTCCGGCATGGGCCTAATGAAGAAAGATCATCTGCGCACGATCCTTTCACGTCCTCCGGTCGCGGAAGCATGGAAATCGGCTCACGGCGCGCTGTATTCCGAGGCGGATGTCAATGACCTGTTCGAGAATTTTGTGCCGCTGCAATTGGCGGTACTGACGGAATATGCAACTCCCATCCCGGGCCTGTTGGAGGTGGTCAAGGATTTGCGTGCCCGCAGCATCCAGATCGGTTCGACCACCGGCTACCTCCGTTCGATGATGGCTGTGCTGGCCCCCAAGGCCAAGGAAAACGGTTACGAACCGGATTGCATCATCTGTCCCGATGAAGTTCCGGATGGCAGGCCTTATCCGTGGATGTGTTATCGGAACGCGATTCAATTGGGTGTCTTTCCAATGCAGGCCATGCTGAAAGTAGGGGATACGTTTGTGGATATCGAAGAAGGGTTGAATGCCGGCATGTGGACGGTGGGCTTATCACAGACCGGGAATTTGCTGGGCCTCAGTGAAGCCGAAGTCCAGGCCTTAGCGCCGGACGAAAGAAAAACCGAAAACCAAAGGATTGCATCCCAGCTTTATAAAGCGGGCGCACATTATGTCATCGAGGGCATTTGGGACTTGCCGGTTGTCTTGAATGAGATCACAGCCCGTCTGGCGCATGGAGAACAACCATAAAGGCGAGGCGGGCAGCAACCGGTTGATGAGATTCGCTGCACATCGGACACACGACCAGCCGAGGCAGCATTCGCGCAGCAAAATCTTTTTGCCCGCCTGTATCGCCTGCTTCGGTGACAGGAGTCACCCAAGACCGCAGAAGACTGTGAAAGATCACCCATGCCGTACCGGGCCATAAATCGTGGTACAATGCCTGTATTACATTTGATATACACCCATGCAGGAGCGAACCATGACCAAAACCGCGATGATCACCGCCCGCGTCGATCCCAAGCTAAAGCGGCGGACTGAAAAAGTATTGAAGAACCTGGGACTCACCACCTCCCAGGCCATCACCCTGTTCTTTCACCAGATCAGCCTTCGGCAAGCCTTGCCCTTTGCCGTCACCACCCCCAACACCGAAACGGCGAAAGCCATCGAGCAGGCCCTGGCAGGCCTCAACCTGCATACCGCCGAAACTGTGGATGAGCTTTTTGAAGACCTGGGGGCATAATGCGTGTGATCCGCTATTCAGGGCAGTTCAAAAAGGATTACAAGCGCATGCAGAAACGGGGCGGCGATATCAAGAAGTTGCGCCTCGTGATCGAAAAATTGTTCAATGAAGAACAGTTGGAAGCGCATTACAAAGACCATCCCCTGCAGGGACAGTTCGCAGACGCCCGGGATTGTCATCTCGCACCCGATTGGATATTGATCTACGCCATCGTCGGCAGCGAACTCCGCCTCATCCGCATGGGCTCCCACTCGGATTTATTTAAGTAACTTCCCAAGCCCCTCCCCAAATTCTCGGACGAGTAGACATTCGCCCACGTGGAAGTAATGCTCAAGAGCCAGTGCCTTTACACTCGTCAGGGCTTTGATGCGTTAGGCAATGCAACGCTTTGGTGTCAAAACAACTTATATAGATATAAAATCAAAGTTCTCAATGATTACTACGGCCTGAGCGAGGGAACCTACACCTCGCCCTGACCAAAACCAAAGCCCCTCGGAAAACGAGGGGGGTTCTTTGCAGGTCCGTACCGCCAAAATTAGCGATAACTAATTTACTCAGGTAACTATATAGTTGACGCACAGCGCGGTAAAATGGGGGTTAGAGAGGATGCGCAGAGATGGAAAATTACCCGAAAGAATACACTAAGAAGTACTGGAAGGAAGTATACCAGCAAGCCGTATCTGATTTACGATCAGAATTGGGTATCAAGGGGGACACTGTGAAGCTGGGGTGGAACATAGGGCTTGGCTCGTTTCTTCTATTTCTTTTTGTTGCGTTTATTGGAGCTTCTTTGGCGGATAGAATTCTCGGTTTGCAAGAAAAATCTAATCTCAATATTGTTTTCTATATTATTGGAACTCTATTTTTCGCAGACATACTCGGTTTAATTTTAAACAATTACGCAGGAATTCCTCTTACCGCTTACTTTCATACGCGGTATAAAGTAGCCGCGCAACGAGATTACGATAAAGAGAAAAAGCTAGAGGATTTAACTAAAAAGACTTTTGATGCGAATGTTGAGATCAAATTATTTCCAAGACAATCCGAAGGATATGCCAGTATAAAAATTGTCAATAACGAAGATGAGGATATTGTTAATTATACTGTTTATTTGTTAGGCGTATGGGGAGTTGATAAAGATGGGAATGAGTTGCCGATAACAGAAAAAGTTAATCCAGATAATGCCTTAATTTCTCGCGGCGGAGGAAATGCTACGGGAGGTGAAATCAGAAGAAGGAGTGAGGCGACTTTTAACGTAGCGTTGCATAACGATAAAAGCTTTTACTTTCTCTTTGACAACGGCAGTAGGAGAGAGAGTGAACAAGGGCTATATAAATTGAAAATAGGATTTGACGGAAACTTGGGTGATAAATTCATAAACAGAATATCAATGGAAGGCTATTTAGAATACATCCGCGAAATAGGAGATGTTCCCGACATAAAATACCCCGGAGATAATCTAAAAAGAGTAGTAGTTGGTACATTTATTGATATACGGGATAGCAAAGAACCTACTAACATTATCCAGCCCTCTACGGTTGAAGATGCAACTGGAAATGAATTCTGGAGATACGTTGTAAGCCATCCAACATCTGCACCTAATAAAAAAGAAGAGCCACAAGAAGGTGATGGCAAAAAATTAGGTACTTGACAAACAAACAGAAAGAAAGAAAGAAGAGATTCCGGATCCCACAGCCAAAACCAGCGATGCGATCACACCGTCCAGCATCAGGCAAGCCATCCCCTCAAAGCATGATTTGCAGGCGTTTTTTGCTCATTGTTTGCCGTATAATTGAGCCTCAGGATAAACGATTTTGGCTCAATATAGGCGTAAGGAGGACACATTCAATGGCAAATGAAGAACAATTAGCGCTTTTAAAGAAGGATGTCCCTGCTTGGAATCAGTGGCGGCAGGAAAATCCATCTATTGAAATAGATCTCAGGGATACCAACCTCAGGGAAGCCAATCTCAGTGGA
>PMLN01000172.1 GCA_003158885.1 Anaerolineae bacterium | reverse complement strand
CCAGTGATCGGAACTGCTGACGATGCTCATGAAGAAAGGCTGCATGGCATCGTAATTTTCTATTTTATAAAATGGTTCACCGAACAGGGAGACGTACTCTCCCCGGATGTCTTTCCGGGTTTCCTTGAACGTGGTCTTGCCGAGGAAGATCGGGCCTGGTTTCTCTGCCATGCAACATCCCTCCGATTGAATTTCCATCCATCATATCAAAGTCCGGTACGGGTACAAGTAACAAAAAGCACAAATCGAGTATGAAGAACAGTTTGATGAAAAGGCTGATTTTTGGGCGTGATATACTCTATACCGCTTTCATTTTGACCTATCAGGGATTTTTTCCCTTTGTGTTTATAATCAATGGAAAGGGTGAGTCAAGATTATGGAAACTTCTGCCTCGATCCGCAAATCAGCCGCTAGTGTTGGCTTCTGGATTGCCCTTGCGACCGCAATAGTCGCTGTAATTTCTTTTGCGCTCGCGATCACGACCTTGCCCATATCTGGGCCATTCTGCCGGAGTGGATGCGTCACGTATCCTTATGCAAATGTGGCCGCGTATGTGCCCCATGATTATATTTGGATGTACCCAGGAATCCTTCTTACGCCGCTGTTCGTGATCCTGATGGCCTGCATCCATTATTATGCCGCTGACGATAAAAAGATAGTCAGCCTGATCGGACTAAGCTTTGCCGTGATGTGTGCCTCCGCGATCACCATGGATTATTTCATCCAGCTTTCCGTGATGCAGCCCAGCCTATTAAAAGGAGAGACCGAAGGGCTGGCGCTCTTCTCGCAATACAACCCTCACGGCATCTTCATCGCACTCGAAGACCTTGGATATTTGCTCATGAGCCTGGCGTTTCTATGTGTTGGAGTGAATTTTGCCGGAGATGGAAAGCTCGAGCGTGCCATACGCTGGCTGTTTATTTCAAGCGCCGGTCTATCTATTGCGACATTCATCCTTCTCTCGCTGATCTATGGGCAGGACTTGGAATATCGTTTTGAAGTGGCGATCATCACAATCAATTGGCTGACACTGATCGCTGGAGGGGTGTTGTTGGGATTGTTGTTTCGGCGAGGAAAGGGAGAGGCGTAAGGAGCAAGGGCGGTAAAAGAGCAGAAAGGAAAAAATCATGTCTCACTTTCACCAACATGCAGACGAACAGGCCCCGGAAACCAAGGGAATAGTGCTCCATTGGGCGGGTCCGTATGATGCAATCTTCAATCACATTCTGCAGCCCAGCCAGGCCAGCATTGGCGTTCTGGCGCAGGTAAAAGCAGGGGATCGGGTGCTTGACGTGGGCTGCGGTTCCGGGCGGCTGACCTTGGCCGCCCAGGGCTGGGCCGGGGAGAATGGCGAAGCGGTCGGCATCGATCCTTCCCCGGAGATGATCCAGATTGCGCGCAGGAACGCAGAACGCTCCAGGCTTAAGGCCAAATTCGAGGTGGGCGTGGCGGAAAGTTTGCCTTTCCCGGATGGCAGTTTTGACGTGGTGCTGAACCGGCTGATGCTTCATCACCTGCCGGGGGATCTCAAGCAGCGCGGCCTTGCCGAAATGCGGAGAGTCTTGAAGCCCGGTGGAGTATGTCTGGTGGTGGACTTCGAGCCGCCCNNGCTGCGCATGATCGTGGAGAATCATATGACCCCCATGGCGGATGTGGATGTTCGGACTTACGTTCCCCTCATGGAGGCTGCTGGGTTTCGTGAGATCGAAACTGGGCCGACCAGTTCCAAGCTGCTCTCTTACATCCGAGGAAAAGCACCGAACGCATAATAGGAATCCAATCATCCTAAAGTTTTTCAAACAAATATCCAGAATTGCCTGGCATTTCTGTATGCAAGAACAGTCTTCGCTGGAGCCGAAAGGCTCCAGCGCGCNNCGCGCGCCATATGTTAGGGCTTGATCTCAATTGCTGTAATACCCATGGGGTTTTTATCGAGAGCCTGCGACCGCAACTCCGAAGGGAACAACCAGTATTAGTTTTCGTCCGGATACATTTCGATGAGTTTCTTATGCAGAGCATCAATGAATTGAAAATCGGTTCTTTCTTCAAAAGGCTTGATATTCAATTGCTTCGCACTCATAATATCTCTTGGTGATAGATAGTTGCCTCGAATAAGGATTTCTCGAATCTGGTTCTCCTCGTCTGGAAATTCGCGGGTATCAGGATCGGAGCTATTGATAAGGAATTGTTCTGTGCAGTTGGTGATTATTGTGTTGGAATTATTCTGTACACAGTCGACGCACTCTAATATCTGTTCTATCTTATCGTCAAGACTTCTTTGGCTGCTGTAAGCAATGTTTCCATTCGAATGAGCAATATCATTTCTGTCATCTACTAACCGCTTCATTTTTTTAATTACTTCTCGACTGCATCCAACGGATAGAAATAAACCGACAATACTTCGCTCATATTCCTCTGCAAGCCTAAAGGGGTCAAAATGCGGAGCAACCTTATTGGTTGCAGCCGCCTCTTTTACTTTGGCTTCGTAATTTTCAATAGCTTTTTGAGCCTTTCCAGTGAATATGAGCATATTCTTCATTTCTTCAGACTTATTTAAGTAAATCTTCGCAAGTTG
>PMLN01000298.1:9718-34600 GCA_003158885.1 Anaerolineae bacterium | reverse complement strand
GAAATGTTTTTAACTAAGCGTAGGTGAAAAGTGTTGTTATGTGCAATACTTTTCTGCTAGAATGGGTTCACGCTGAACGAGAAGATGTGAGTTCGTCTCACATCGGAAGTCCCTAATAGTTAGTTTGAGCCAACTACATAGATTTATCTCACTAAGCCGCGGGCTTTTTGGCGGGTTGGTTCAATATACTCTCACTGCTGATACGAGGATTGAAGTATGAACCCCGAACAAGCATGGCAGTCCGTGCTAGGACAATTACAAATGGAAATGCCCAGGGCCTCTTTCGATACCTGGGTTCGTGATACGCGCCCGTTATCGTACGAGAACGGCATTTTAACGGTCGGTGTGCGAAATGCTTATGCGCGGGATTGGCTCGAGAATCGCTTGGCAGGCACGGTTGATCGCCTGCTGGTTGGGATTCTCAACTCGGAAGCCTCCGTGGATTTCACGGTCACTCGGGAGGACAAGATCGAATCGCCGGAAACGGGAGCCGAGCATAATATCCGTGATGAGGCGGGTCAAACGCTTGTACGCAATTCCACCATCAATCCGCGTTACACCTTCGAAACGTTTGTGGTGGGCGCCAGTAATCGCCTGGCACATGCGGCTTGCATGGCGGTTGCGGAGAAGCCGGCGCGTGCCTATAATCCGCTTTTCCTGTATGGCGGCGTGGGACTTGGAAAGACGCACCTGCTGCATGCCATTGGAAATGCCTGCCATATGCGCGGGTTGAATGTCTTATATGTTTCATCGGAGGAATTCACCAACGATTTGATCAACGCCATTCGTACGCATACCACTCAGGCGTTTCGTGAGAAGTATCGCTCGATCGATGTTCTGCTCATTGATGATATACAGTTCATTGCCGGCAAGGAAAGCACCCAGGAAGAATTCTTTCATACCTTTAATACGCTTCATGGTCAGGATAAACAGATCATCGTTTCTTCGGATCGTCCCCCCAAGGCGCTTGTGACTCTGGAAGAACGCCTGCGCTCGCGCTTCGAGTGGGGCTTGGCGGCGGATATCCAGCCTCCCGATTTGGAGACCCGTCTTGCAATTTTGCGCGCGAAGGCGGAACGGATGGGCCGTTTCATCCCCGACGAGATTTTGGAGACCGTTGCCCGGCGTGTCGAATCCAATATCCGCGAATTGGAAGGCGCCTTGAATCGCATCCTTGCCTTTGCGGATTTAAGCGGTTCCCCCTTGACCCCGCAGTTGGTCGAGGTGGCGCTGGCCGATCTCCTGCCTCAGCGTCAGAATGTCCCCCCCGAGAAAATTGTCGAATTGGTCGCCCGCGAGTGGCAAACCAGCGTGGAAGCTTTGCTCGGACGCGACCGCACGCAGAAGATAGTCGAACCCCGTCAGGTTGCCATGTACCTTCTGAGGAAAGAAACGAATGCCTCCCTCCCGATGATCGGTGAAGTGTTGGGCGGCCGCGATCATACGACGGTCATGTACGCCATTCAAAAGATTGCCAATGAGATTGAGACGAAGGCCGATTTGCGCAAGCGCGTCATCAATGTGAAACAGCAGCTTTACGGTCAGGCGGCGGTCATTTGAGAGATCAAACCTGATTACCCCCGAACATAAGGATTCGGGCGGGAATGCTGCGAATGGGTGTGAAATTTTGAAGTGCTGCCTGAAATGAGCTATGAGCTAAATGAAAAGCCGACCTGGTCAAAAGGTCGGCTTTTTTCGTGGGTATCAGTGAAATTCGCGGCTAAAAGCTTGAAAGATTAAATTCGGCGTGGTTCGTGTTGTTTTTAGGCCCGTTCATTGATCGCAATGGAAGAGCGTGAATATCGCGCCTGCCAGCGTTGGTACAGGTTGAGGGCGGCAATGAAGAAATACCCCAGCCAGTAGATTCCCATCCACGGAACGATGATCCATCCCAGGCGGGGCTGGAGGATCGCAATGGTCAACAAGGCGTACAGGCTCAGGCCGATTTCTCCCCACACCATTGGGCTGATGGGTTGCAGATAGGAGTGGTCAATCTGCCGGTTTGAGTCTGAGTTGTCGGTCAGGTTTAACTTGGGCGTGCGGATGAACGCTCCACTTTTTCCGATCAGCACCTCGATGATGGCGATGGTGGAATTGAGTGACAAGCCTAAGCCTATGATCGTAATGACAGGCAGGATCTTAAGCCTCCCTGCCAGGGAGGGGGTATCCTGTGCCCCGGCGAGCGCGTATAGCATGGGCGGTCCGAAGGTGGCCAGAAAGGAGATGGGCAAGTATGTGAAAAAGCGGGGCGCAAACAGGCCGACCGGCAGGGTTAGAAAAAGCGTGAGGATCATCAGAGGATGCACCGTATAAGCAGCCAGTTGCAATAAACCGCTGATGCGTTTATACCAGGGGATATTCGGCTGGCTGAAGAGGTGTTTTATGGTTTTTCGTGTGACTTGAGTACTGCCCTTTGCCCAGCGAAATTGCTGTTTTTTTAACGCTTCCATGGAAGCCGGCAATTCAGCCGGGACGATTACATTGGGGAGATAATCCATTTTCCAGCCGCGCAGCTGGGCGCGAAAACTTAAGTCGAGATCTTCGGTCAATGTGTCGGTTTGCCAGCCTCCCGCGTCTTCAATGCAGGCTCGCCGCCAGATGCCCGCCGAGCCGTTGAAGTTCATGAATAGATTGTTATGGGCACGGGCGGTTTTTTCCACGATGAAATGGGCATCCATGGCCAGCGCCTGGGCGCGGGTCAGCAGGTTATATTCGCGATTGGTGTGTCCCCAGCGGGTTTGTACGCAGCCTAGTTTTGGATCCCGGAACTTTGGCACGGTTTTTTTCAACCAATCGGGAAAGGGAATAAAGTCAGCATCGAAGATGGCGATAAATTCGCCTGTGGCAGTTTTCAATCCATTTTTCAAATTACCCGCTTTATGTCCACTTCGTTCGGTGCGGAAGATGCATTCGATATTGATGCCGCGTGCGCGATATTCTTCCACAAGACGAGCCGAGAGCAGGACCGTATCATCGGTTGAATCTTCCAGCAGTTGGATTTGAAGGCGGTCAGGTGGATAATCGAGTTTCGTCACAGATTGCAATAAACGCTCCACTAAGGACTTTTCATTCAGGACCGGGAGCTGGATGGTTACTGTCGGCCATTCTTTGGGTTCTGTCTCCGGTGGTTCCTTGCCGGAATGTCGCTTTGCAATCACGAAAAGGATTGCGGTTGCCATTGCGTTTAATCCATAGAGCGACATGGCGATCATGCAAAGTATGTATAAACTTCCTGATAGATAGCCGGTCAGAAGCATGATTTCCTTGTTTGGTTTGCAAAAAACAGCCTCCCGGCAATATCTGGGAGGCTTTTATGGAATTATATATCCGATGAATATTATACTCTCGATTTTTCACCGGGCGCATGGATTAAGAGTTTTTAAGGAACGTTTGTCCGGGATGGCATTAATTTTTGGAAGGAAGCGCTGCGAAACGCGCAAACGCGCAGGAATTTCGCATGGATGCCGGGGTTTTATGATATAATTTTTGTCGTGGCGCGTAAGCGCCATACATCTTGCCCGGGACGGGCATCAAGCGTCCTTGAGCGGGTCTATATTCCCGCTAAACTCACTCCGTTCCATGCCGGAAAGATCGCGCATTTGGAGAACGGAAATAAGGAGAACCATGGCTGTTATTTCGATGAAAGCCCTGCTTGAGAGCGGCGTCCATTTCGGACACCGCACCAACAAGTGGGATCCGCGTATGAAGCCGTATATCTTCACGGAACGCAACGGCATTCATATCATTGACCTTCAGCAGACGGTCAAGTTGTTGAACCATGCCTATAACCTGGTTCGCGATACTGCTTCCACCGGCGGGAACGTTTTGTTCGTCGGCACGAAACGCCAGGCGCAGGAGACGGTGAAGGAAGAGGCCGATCGCTGTGGCATGCCTTACGTCACGGAACGCTGGCTGGGCGGTATGCTCACCAACTGGTCCACCATGTATGCTCGTATCCAGGAATTGGACCGCCTCGAACAACTGCGTGATACCGGCGAGATCAACCGTCTGACCAAGAAGGAAGGGCTGCTGATCCAGCGCGAGATTGATCGCCTGCTCATTCGCTTATCCGGCGTCCGGAAGATGAAGCGCCTGCCGGAGTTGGTCTTCGTAGTGGATGTCGGCCGCGAAGAGGCCTCCGTACACGAAGCCAATTTGCTCAAGATCCCCGTGGTCGCGCTCGTGGATACGAACTGCAACCCCGATGGTGTGGATTATGTGATCCCCTCCAACGATGACGCCATCCGGGCCATCAAGTTGCTGGTGGCCAAGATTGCCGATGCCGTGCTGGAAGGCAAAGCCATGCGCAAGGACGAGGAACCTGCGGAAGAATCCGCACCGGCTCCTGTGGCGGAGTCCAGGACGGAAAAGCCCAAGGGACGCAAAGCTCCCAAGGTGGTTGAGACCGATGAGGTGGTCGAGGAAGGCGCGCTTCTGGGTGAGGCCACCTTGGCCAAGTTGAGCGTCACGCGCACTCCGGATGATCCGGCTTCTCATGCGGAGAAGGTCGAAGAAAAACCGCGTGAAGATAAACCGAAGGAAGAAGCACAACCTACTGAGCCCGGGCAGGCGGAATAATTCGCCGTTCGATTGAGGAAAGTAACATGGTAATTACAGTTGATATGATCAAGGAATTACGCGCCGCGACGGGCGCCGGCGTCCTGGATTGCCGCAAGGCTCTGCAGGAAGCGAATGGCGATTTTGAAAAGGCCGTGGATTTTCTGCGCGAAAAGGGCATGGCCACCGCCGCCAAGCGCGCCGATCGCGAAGCCTCCAATGGCATCGTGGAACTTTATTCTCACGGCGGCGGACGCGTGGGTGTGATGGTTGAAGTGAATTGCGAAACGGATTTTGTGGCTCGCTCGGAACAGTTCCGCACCATGGCGCACGAGATTGCCTTGCAGATCGCAGCTTCGGCGCCGAAATACATCAAGGCTGAGCAGATTCCAGCTTCTGAACTGGAACACGAAGCCGGGATTGCCCGCGCACGCGCAAAGGAAGAAGGTAAGCCCGATGCCATCGCCGAGAAGATCGTGGAAGGCCGCCTTGAAAAATTCAAGGATGAGGTGGCGCTTCTGCGCCAGCCCTATATTCGCGACGAAAGCATTACCGTTGAGAAGCTTCTCCTCCAAACGATTGCCGCCACCGGCGAGAATTTGATCATTCGCCGATTCCAACGCTGGGAGTTGGGAGAAAGCCTCAATCGGGAATAGGATCAAAGGTCAACCTTTAAGGTTGACCTTTTTCTTAACCCTCACTCGAAACTCTTGCTTCTCCCGCTTTTGGGAGCAGGAGGCAGGTGAGGGAGAAAGAGTGGAATATGTCCGAACTAAAATACAAACGTATCCTGCTCAAGCTTGGCGGGGAGTCCATTGGGGGTCCTTCCGGATTCGGCATTGATGTGAACGAGGCCGAATCCGTGGCGCGCCGCATCAAGGAAGTGTATGACTTGGGCGTGGAAGTGGCCGTGGTGATCGGCGCCGGCAACCTGTGGCGCGGCAAACTGGGGCTGGAGCACGGCATGGATCGCTCCACCGCCGACTACATGGGCATGTTAGCCACGGTCATGAACTCTATGGTCTTGATGGATGCCTTGGAGCGCATCGGTGTCTTCACCCGCGTGATGTCGGCCATTGAAATGCGGGCAGTCGCGGAACCCTACATCCGCCGCCGCGCCATCCGCCATCTCGAAAAGGGACGCGTGGTCATCTTCGGCGCCGGCACCGGCAACCCCTTCTTTTCCACCGATACTGCCGCCGCCCTGCGCGCCTCCGAAATAGACGCCGATGTCGTCATCAAGGCCACGAAAGTGGACGGCGTGTACGACTCCGACCCCAAGAAAAACCGGGACGCCAGGCGCTTCGATGCGCTCAGTTATATCGAGGTTTTGAATCGCCGCCTCGAAGTGATGGACAGCACCGCGGTTACGTTGTGCATGGAGAATAATCTTCCCATCCTGGTGCTTAACTTGTGGGATCCGCAGGCCTTGATTGCCGCCCTCAAAGGCGATAAGGTCGGCACCCTGGTCAGCGCGTAGGATTTTCATCCGGTACCTCCCTGGACGGGCTTGTGCAAAATCGCTTTGTACAAGCCCGTCTGCTTTGAGAGTCTCTCAGGCTGGCTCAATTCCTCTCCCGAATGCGTGAGAGCAGCTAATTTCGTGGGTTTCTGAATCATTCACCACGGAGTGCACAGAGCTTTTTGCTCTTATTTTTCTCTGTGGTCTCTGTGTTGAAAAATTAGCCCACGATTTTATCCACTCCCGCATGCGTTTTCCCATAGCGTATTTTTCCGTTTTAGTGTATCCTTAATACCGAACATAGTTTACGGAGGCCGATGTGATTAAAGATCTTCTGAAAGATGCTGAACATCGCATGCAGAGCGCGATCAAAAACTTGAGCGATGACCTGGCCGCCATCCGGACGGGGCGCGCCAATCCGGCGCTGGTCGAAAGACTCGCAGTCAATTATTACGATACTCCCACTCCTCTGATGCAGTTGGCCACCATCAGCGTGCCGGAAGCGCGTTCGCTGATGATCAAGCCCTTTGACTCGACTGCCCTCAAGGAGATCGAACGGGCGATTCAAGCCTCCGACTTGGGCTTGAATCCCAATAGCGACGGCAAGGTCATTCATCTCAACCTGCCCCCTCTCACCGAGGATCGCCGTCATGATCTGGCCAAGCATGTTCATACGCGGCTCGAAGTGTCGCGCGTGGCCATCCGCAACATCCGCCGCGATTCGCACAATGATATGCGTGACTTTGAGAAGGAGAAACTCATCTCGGAGGATGATCTCAAGAGCGGCGAAGAAGACTTGCAAAAAATGACCGATAAGTTTATTGAAGAAGTGGCTGAGCTTGGAAAGAAAAAAGAAGCCGAGATCATGGAAGTGTGATTAGTCTAATCGGTCTTGGCAGCCTCAATGGTCTCATGCTGACTTGGTAGACTATTGAGACCATTTAGACGGATTGGACTACAACTACAATGCCGGATCAACCTCTCGACCTGCCTCTCGAAAAAACTCCCCGCCATGTCGCCATTATTATGGATGGCAATGGGCGCTGGGCCATCTCGCGCGGCTTGCCGCGTCTTGCGGGGCATAAAGCGGGCACCGAAAATTTGCGGCGCATCATCCGCGCTTCGGTCGAATTCGGCGTAAAGTATTTGACGATTTATGCCTTCTCCACCGAGAACTGGGGACGCCCGCCCGAAGAGGTGGATGGGCTGATGCACATCCTCGAGGATGTCATTGACCGGGAATTGGCCGAACTGGATAAGGAAGGCGTCCAATTGCGTCACATCGGGCGGCTCGAACGCCTGGCGCCCACCTTGCAGGAAAAGGTTCTGGATGCCATTGACGCGACCCGTAATAACAACCGTCTCATTCTGAACGTGGCGTTCAATTATGGGGGACGCGACGAGATCGTCCAGGCCATCCAGCATATGATGAAGGATGGCGTTCAACCTGAAAAAGTCACCGATGAAATGGTCAGCCAATACATGTACACCGCCGGGGTGCCCGATCCGGATTTGATCATCCGCACTTCGGGTGAATTGCGCGTCAGCAATTTTTTGATCTGGCAGGCGGCCTATTCCGAGTGGTACATCACGCCCACCTTTTGGCCCGACTTCAACAAGGAGGAATACCGTCACGCGCTGCAAGTCTATGCCCAGCGCAATCGCCGTTACGGCGGCATCTCGAATGTGGTAGCAAACAAGAGCAATGGCTAGGCGTACGCTCACGGCGCTCGTTCTGCTTGCAATTGTTATGCCTGCCGTCATCTTTGGGGGCATTTTATATTTTCTCCTGATCGGTTTCTTCGTGGGGCTGGCCGCCTGGGAAATGGCCCAAATGTTCCGCCAGGCCGATTACCATCCCTCCAGCTATTTATCGGTGGGCGGCACGCTGGTGATTTTGGCGGCGCGCGCCTTTCGGCCTGATCTGGCGGAACCCGTTTTTACCGGCCTCATCCTTTTGGCGATGACCGTCCATCTAATCGCTTATGAGCGCGGCCGTGAGCGGGCCGCGTTCGATTTTCTCGTCACGGTCGGCTGTTTTGTTTATCTGGGCTGGGTCGGTTCATACCTCATTGACCTGCATGCCCTGCCGGACGGTAGCTGGTGGGTGATGTTCGTTTTGCCCACCGTCTGGCTGGCAGACATCGGCGCGTACAGCTTCGGTGCGCGTTATGGCAAACACTTCATGACGCCCCGCCTCAGCCCCAAAAAGTCATGGGAGGGCTATTGGGCGGGCGTGTTCATGGGTACGCTCTATGGTGCCTTCTTTGCCTACGCTTATTCAACCTACGGCCCGCTGCATGTCAGCATCCTGCAGGGCCTTTTGTTCGGATTTGTATTAAGCACGGTCACCACGCTCGGCGACCTGGGCGAGAGTCTCTTCAAACGCTTCGGCGCGATGAAGGACTCGGGCAATTTCCTGCCCGGCCACGGCGGCGCGTTCGACCGCATCGATTCGCTGATCTGGGGCGCGGTGATCGGCGTGTATTGGATTCGATTCTTTTTTCTCAAATAATTCCCGGAGGCGATCATGGATCATAATGCGCCTACCCGCAACCTGGCGCTCGAACTGGTGCGCGTGACCGAAGCTGCCGCACTTTCAGCCGGCCGCTTCATGGGGCGCGGCGACAAGGAGGCCGCCGATGGCGCGGCGGTCAATGCCATGCGGCTTGTTCTCCAGACGGTGGACATCAACGGGGTCATCATCATCGGCGAGGGCGAGAAGGATAACGCCCCCATGTTGTATAACGGCGAGAATGTCGGCAACGGTTCCGCGCCGGATGTGGATGTGGCCGCGGATCCGATTGACGGCACCCGCCCCCTGGCCTTTGGACGCTCCAACTCGCTGGCCGCGGTCGCCATTGCGCCGCGCGGCACCATGTTTAACCCAGGACCCTTCGTTTATATGAACAAGCTGGCCGTCGGACCCGAAGCCAAGGGCCGCATCAACATCGAAAAATCCATCACCGAGAATCTCAAGGCCATTGCCAAGGCCAAGAACAAGGATGTCGAAGACCTGACGACGATTATCCTGGATCGCCCTCGTCACGATGCCATGATCGCCGAGATCAGGAAGGTCGGCGCGCGCATCCGTATCATCCCTGATGGCGATGTGGCCGCGGCCCTCATGACCGCCTGGCCGGATGCCGGTGTGGATGTCTTGATCGGGATCGGCGGCACGCCCGAGGGCGTGCTGGCGGCCTGCGCCCTGCGCGCCATGGGCGGTGAGATCCAGGGCAAGCTCTATGCCCGCGACGCCGATGAACTCCGCCGCGGACGCGAAGCCGGGTATGACTTCGATAAGATCCTGACCATGGAAGATCTGGTTTCCTCCGAGGATGTCTTCTTCGCCGCCACCGGCATCACCGATGGCGAATTGCTCAAGGGCGTCCGTTATTTCGGCGACGGCGCCCGCACCGATTCCATCGTTGTGCGCGGTCTGACCGGCACCGTGCGCCAGATCACGGCCACGCATCGGACGGACAAGCTGTATCAATTGAGCGCCATTAAGTACTGAGTTCGGCTTTGCCGCTGGAATGGTGGCAGGAAGGTTGTCATGCAAAAAGCCTTCAGATCGATTCTGTTCGTGGTCGCGGTCTTGTTCTTCATCGTTTCTTGCGGCCAGGTCGCAACCTCTGTTCCCCTAACTCCAACTCCTGCCATCGCAGCGCCTTCCACTGGAACGGCTGCACCTGCGCCCACCGCGCCCGCGCCCGGTACGCCTTCGGTCGCGGACCAGTTGGCGCAGATCGATTCCATCCTCCAGCAATCCATCAACGCCAATATTGCCTATAACAAGCCGCAGTCCATGTTGTTGGATGAAACCACCACCGTCGAACTGCTCCTCAATCCTTCGCTTTCCCCGCAGGCCTTGAGCACGCAGGTCACGGCCAGTGGGCAGGTTGCCAGTGCCAGCGTTCAGATCACGCCGCGTATGAAAGCGACTCTGCTCTCCGATGATCCCCAGGCCTTCTCCATCCAGCCTGTGCAGAATGATCCCGAACAACTGGTCAGCGGAACCGAGACCACGCGTTGGGCCTGGGAAGTCACCGCCCGCAAAAGCGGGACGCAGCGGCTGACGCTGATCCTCTATCGCCTTGTCCAATTTCAAGGCCAGGATTACTGGCGCGAGGTCAAGTCCTATCAGGATGATATTGAGGTAAAGGTCACATTCACAAAGCGGATTGGTTCATTGGATTGGGGATGGATTGCCGGGATTTTGCTCACGGCCCTGCTCATCCCGGCCTTTTGGCGTTGGATGGATCAGCGCAGGAAAAAGGCCGCCTCGAATCCAAAGAAGAAATCTTTGCGGTCCTAGCGGGCTTTGCGGTTCATTCTCTGACTTTGATAGATCATGCCGCCTGTTCCATGGCCTTCTCAAAACCCATGGTGAATCTATGCTTTGGCATTTTATTAACGCGAAGCACGCAACCCTCAAAGAACGAAGGGCAGGCGTTCGCTAAGATTCTTGTTTTTTCTTCGCGGTCTTGGCGAGCTTTGCGGTTCGTTCTCTGACTTTGACAAATGCATGCCGCCTGTTCTATGGTTTTCTCAAGAAAGCTTGACGCATCTCAAATTTCGTGATGCGCTGGCGCAAATCATGAAGGAAATCCGGGAGTTTCATGGCCTCCGCCAGATTCTTGGCCTGAAAATTGGTTCTTGAGAAAACCATGCCGCCTGTTCAATCGAGGCTTGACATGCCTCTGCCTTGACCGTATAATCCTGCTCGCCTTCCTCGCTAGCTCAACGGCAGAGCGGGCGGCTGTTAACCGCTAGGTTCGAGGTTCAAATCCTCGGCGAGGAGCTTTTGACCGAATAGTTTCGTCCTTACTGACATTTGTAAGGGCGAAATTTTTGTTATATACTTAAAAAGCCTAAGAGCGCGTGCTTTGGAGATGAAAATTCACGCAAGATCCTATAAGACCAGGAACGCTGAAAGAAAAAAGCGTATAAGACATGAAACTTATGATGCGATTTAGGTTCTTATGTTTCCTCCAATCTATCAAAGCACATTAGGGTCTGTATGCAAAATGCAAAATAGCGGTTAAACTGGTTGGCATGGGAAAGCGGGACGATGACTGAAATCCCTGTTGTGAAAAAGGAGATGTATGATGAGCCATTTACTTCCTCTTCATTACAAGATTGTCGCCTTTCTGAAATGTGTGGCGCTCATGAGTTCACTAGCCGTGTTTCTAGCCTGCAGTTTCAGCCCGGTTGCACTTGCCACTCCGGCCGCGACGTTCGTTCCCGCCGTGCTCCCCAGCAACACGCCGCTTCCCGCACCGGCCGGCACCTCAACTCCCGTTCCGACCAGCACCTCAGCTCCCTCGCAAGCTGCAATTCCTGTTTCAGCCTCACCCATCCAATTGGTGATTCCCGCAGGATTAGCAACAGGCGCAAGTGTGCAAACTATAGATGCAACTTCTTGCACGGATGAGTGCTATAACACTCCCAACACTCCCGCTTACCTGGAGCTTACATTCGAGGGTTATGGAGGTGATATTTCTGTTTATCCAGCGCCTCAGTATGGCGCGGAAAATCCTGGGGCGGCCTATAGCATCCAGCAACTGAAAGAAATTCTTTTGGGTAAAATTTCGCTTTCTCAGGAGGATGCTTTACCGGTAATCCCAGACGCCAATGCAGCCCAAGTGCTCGCCTCACAGGAAAAAATTATTCATTTCAACGGCGGTTCCGGCCTGCGCATCATTACACAATACCAGTCGGATGTGAGACCCGTCAACAACGAGCAGTTGTTTTATCTCTTTCAGGGCTTAAGCCGAGATGGCAAGTATTACCTGATCGCCAGGCTTAACACTACCTTGCCATTCCTGCCCGCAGACGCCAACTCTGATTCGCCTGTACCGGCCGGCGGCATCCCCTTTTCAATGTCAAACGAGAATTACATCCAGCAGATTACCGATTTGATTAATGCCACCCCGTCCGATCAATTCAATCCAACCCTGAATATGCTGGATTCACTCATCCAGTCCATTTCCACTCAATAGGAATCGATTCTGGAATTCCATTTTGGTTTTGCGGCGCTGGTCATAATCCTGGCTTGCAACTTTCCCTTGGCGATTCCCATGCCGACAAGTCAATCCAATGTTGCCGCCATGGCAGCAAGTACGCTTTAAGGCGTTCACGTGTCGTTATTACTTGCATTTGTAGGGGCGAAATTTTTGTTATATACTAGCGAGACTTCGTCTCAGACTAACGAGACATGCTATGATTAGCATATAACCAAATGCAGAGTCGTCGGCATAACCTGTGCCAAAAGAGCGGCCAATTTTCTTTTTTGCTCCCATCGCTTGGGATAAGGCGCTCCCCGCCATTTGCCGCATATTAGGTGACAGTCTGCATTTGCCATATTAAGGAAATGACCCGCGCAAAATCTACAATGCATGGGTGTGGTATGGTTTTTGCTTGTGCTCAAATTTGCCTAAAACTTGACTCATTTACATCATGTTTCTTGCCTTAAGCTTAGTAATGCTGGAAGTTATCTGGCATACTTTGAACGGCAAGTGTAAGCCTGCCAGCACATTTGCCTTTATGTGAAAAGTCGCTGTTAAAACTTAATCGCCGAACTTCTTCGGCGATTATGTTTACGATTCGCTTTTCTTGCTTTTCTCGGCGGGTTTCGTTTCCTTGGGCTTGGTTTCCCCGGCTTCCTCTTTTTTGGCATTCCTCGACGGATCGCCGCCGGAGGGGGACTTGTGGTCGGTGGAATAGAAACCGGATCCTTTAAATACGATCCGCACCGGCGAGATTACCTTCTTAAGGGTTTTCTTGCGGCACTCCGGGCAAACTTTAAGCGGCTCATCGGCGAAGGATTGCTGGCGTTCGAACTGTACACCGCAATTTTCGCAACGGTATGTATAAACGGGCATTTACTTTCTCCTTACAGGATGTCATTATAGCGCGCCTGCCCATATGTGCCAAGACTCAGACGCCGCATGTTATAATTTTCTAATATTGAGAGGCCAAATGCTTAAGATTGAAGTTGTCTACTGCGCAGTCTGACACTACACCGACCGGGCCGTGAGCCTGGAAAAAGACTTGCTCAAGGAATTTGAACACGTCATTGAATCGATCACGCTGATTCCCTCGGACGGAGGCCGCTTCGAGGTCAGTGTGAACGGGACGTTGATCTATTCCAAACTTCAGACCAAGCGTCACGCTGAACCGGGCGAGGTGGTCGGGCTGATCGGTAAAATGGTTGAAAATCAATAACGGGGTGCAAAGTCCGGCCCCCTCGGGCTGCTTCACACAGACTTTGCAATCACACTCCGAATTTTATGAGGTCTTATGGCAAAAAAAGGACGCGTTTTTTCGGGCATTCGCCCCACAGGCCGGGCGCACTTGGGAAATTATCTCGGCGCCATCCAAAATTACGTCGCACTGCAGGATGACTATGAATGTGTCTACTGCATTGTGGATATTCACGCGCTGACCACGGTGGAGGACACGGAGAACCTTCGTCAGAATACCTATGAGATTGCGCTGGATTTGCTTGCCGCCGGCGTTCGCCCCGCAGAGACGATTTTGTTTGTTCAATCGCATGTGCCGGAAGTGATGGAGTTGCATACCATCCTTTCGATGGTCACCCCGCTGGGCAAGTTGACCGATCTTCCGACGTTCAAGGAAAAAGTCCGCCAGAATCCGGATAATGTGAATTATGGCCTGGTCGGTTACCCTGTTCTAATGACCGCCGATATTGTGCTTTATAAGACCGATGTGGTGCCGGTCGGGATCGATCAGGCGCCTCACCTCGAGTTTGCGCGTGAAGTGGTGCGCTCGTTCAATTATCGTTATCACACCAAGGTCTTGATCGAACCGCAAATGAAGAACACCATCTACCCAAAAATATTGGGCCTTGATGGCAAAGAGAAAATGGGCAAGAGTTTGAACAATCAGATCGAGCTGGCCGCCACGCCCGAAGAGACCACGAAACGCGTGAGGGAAATGGTCACCGATCCGGCGCGCATGAAGCGCACTGATCCGGGCAATCCCGATATCTGCAATGTGTTCACCATGCACAAAATCTTCTCGCCGCAAAGCGACGTGGACATGGTCAATGTGGAGTGCCGCCGGGCCGGGATCGGCTGCGTGGACTGCAAAATGCTTTACGCCAGGAACCTTAATCACCATCTCGAACCGTTCCGCGCCAAACGTGCGGAGCTTGCCTCCAAGCCGGACCTGCTAAAGGATACGCTGAACGACGGGGCCAACCGCGCCCGCGCCATCGCGCAGAAAACGATGGAAGAAGTCCGCACCGCGCTGCAATTGCCATAAGATCGTTGCAGGGGCCGCCCCTTACACATTTGAATCGATCATGCGCGCATTATTACAACGCGTTTCTCGTGCCAGCGTTACTGTGGATGGACAGGTTATTTCCGAAATTGGAAAAGGCCTGTTGATTTTATTGGGCATCGGTCATGGCGATGGCGAAGAGCAGGCTCAATTTCTTGCTGAGAAAATTGCCAACCTGCGCATCTTTGAAGACGAACAGGGTAAGACGAATTTATCCGTATTGGATGTAAAAGGCGAAGCGCTTGTCGTTTCCCAATTTACGCTCTATGCGGATGCGCGCAAGGGACGCCGCCCATCGTTTACCGACGCGGCCTTGCCGGAAGTCGCCGCGCCTCTGGTGGATCGCTTTGTTGAGTACCTGCGCGGGCACGGCGTCCCCACCCGGACCGGAAAGTTTGGCGAACATATGCTGGTGGAAATCCATAACGATGGGCCGGTAACCATCTGGTTGGAAAGATAATAGCTTCATCGTCCCCTGCGATAAAAGCGGCAAGGGAAATTGCGAGTTGAAGCACGCAGGTAAGACTGGAACCCAGGAAGTATCTAAATGTTGGTTCTTTCTGCAATTAATTCCAGAATTTTGGTTTGTTGTTCGGCGATTGAGTGAACTTCAGAAGTCAGGGTGTGGATGGAGATGAGCGTTTCGTGATCGCTTTCAGCCCGCGCATCGCTCGCGGCTGCCTGGACGTTCTGTCCGACAATGATGATGGGTAGCAGTACCAATTGCAGGAAAGTCTGTGCAATCCAGGCAATGATGATAATCGAGTTGCCCGACTGAATCGCGGATGGCAGCGAGATGAGCGCAATCACTGCGAACGCATACGCACACCACATGGAGCCTACGGATCTTGTAATTTTTACAGCCACTTTAGTGTTTAAGCGGCCGATTGCGCTATCGCCATGCACTGCTTTGTGCCCATGATGTGTTAAGACCAACCGCGGTTTGTGAGTTTTTGAATCTGTGATTGCTAGTTTGTGTTCCATAATCGCCTCTCCAGAGAATCGGATTTCTGTTGATTATACTGGAGGACGATGTGCCGTGGCCGGTGCTCCCTTTTGAACCATCGCTCGTTATCCCACAACACGGAAAATTTAGGCTTTGATCCCCCGCCACAAGACGGAATCCATTTGAACCGCCAAAGCGCCGGCCGAGAGCATCGTGTCGGCGTTTTCTTTTGAATAGACCCCTCCCGCTCCGATGATGGGGAGTCCGAGTTTGCGGGCGGATTGAACGATTCCGAGGGCCTGGGGAAATAACGACGGGCCAAACAATCTTCCCTCGATGATCTCCCCTCTCCTTTCAGGAGAGGGGTTGGGGGTGAGGTTAGGCAATGCTCCGCGCGGCGCGGCAATGCTGACTGCCTCCGCTCCCGCTTCGATCAGCCGCGGGCCGAGCGATAGGACTTGTTCCGTGGACAGGCAGAAGATCAACGGCAGTTCCCCGATGCACATCTCCAAAGTGATGGACAGAATATCGTCTGCCAGGTATGGCGCAAAACCGAGTTCCACCGCCATGACGTTATCCATGCTTTCCAATCTTTGCACCATTTGTTGTGTTTCTTCGGGACGGTCAGCCATTAAGTGAACAATGATCGGCCACGGGGAGTCGTTCCAGCGCTGTGCATATTTCTTGAGCGTTGCGTTCAAGCCGGGATTGGGCAGGCCGCTATGCAGCAAAAATCCGCCGGGGTATTCGATCATGGCCGGTTGGGATGCAGCCGTTCGCGGTCGCAGTGAGACCGGGTTGGTGATGAATGCGCCGAAGTCATCGAATGGACTTCCGGGTTCTCTAAGAACTCGGAAGTCTGGTGTGAAGCCCAAAGTTCCCGCCGCGTTCATCAAAGGTTTGCGGAAGAGTAGGTCGCGTTTTGACATGCCAGCCATGCTTATTTTAGTCCCATTGGGTCATTTACCACGGCGGAATTTTAACAAAGGATCAAAGGATGAAAAAGCCGCGCGGAAATTCGCGGCTTTTAATTCTTCAAAGCCCTGGCTTTAGGCTGTGACCTTCAATCCCATGGCTGCAGAATATACTTCTAAAAAAATGAAGCCGAGACGTTCAATCCCATCGCCTGTAACATTTCTTCATTGGTGGCAAACTTGAATTCTTCCAAGCCGCGCTTTTTCGCCTCTGCCGCCTCAACCGCCTCGAGTTTTTTTATATTTTCCTTTGTGATGATGGGCTTGCTGAGACTTTTCATTTTTTCGGCAACCGCCGCCAGGTTGGGGACTGTCGGCTGCAGGGTTTGCAAATATTGCCAGACGGCTCTGGACGCATTGACTCCATCTTTTCGTGCGTATCCCACCAAACCCTCGCTGGCTTTGCGCGCCCATCCGCCGACGAATACATCTTGAATTGGCTCTTCGGCATCCGGATCGAACGCCTCATATGAAGTTTTATCTATTGGAAAACGCGGCGATGGATTCATGGCGAATGCATTGGAAGCCGTCGGAAGGCCGAAGGAATCATCAATCTTGTCGCCGATGGCAAAGATCACCGCTTCAACATCCAAAGTACGTTTGTGGCCGGTGCCGCGCGCTTTCACTTCGTTGTCTTTGACAACCAGAATATTATCCTCGACCTCGAGTTCGGCCAGCCAGCCGTTTTCGCCGGTCATTTGAACGGGTGAGGTCAGGAATTCGAAGCGGAGACGCGTGTCGCCGGATTTGGGTTCCGCTTTCGGCAGGGCATCCAGCATTTTGTGGCGGCCAATTTCAGGATCTTGATTGATCGCTTGTAAAACTGGCAGGACCCGCTTCATTTCGGCTTCAAAAGCTTCCATATCCAGTTGCGCGATGTTGCGTGTCATTTCCTCCTTGGTGAAGTTTACCTCGCCGGGGCCGCGGCGCACGATCGCGATAACTTCTTCCGCCTTCACTTCGTGGATCATGAAGTATGCAATATCCAACATCACATTGCCAGCGCCAATGATTGCACAGCGTTTACCCAGCCGGAATCTTTCCTGGGTGAAGGCCGGGAGCTTGTTGTAATGATAGACCAGGTTCTTGGCGTGATAAACCCCCACAAGGTTTTCGCCAGGCAATCCGACCCATTTGGTACCCTGTGCGCCGACTGTGACCAGAATGGCCTGAAAGCCAAGTGCACGCAAGTCGGCCAATGTGAGATCGCCCTCGGCACCGACTCTCAAATTTCCATAATAGGAGAGGTTGGGGTTCGCCAATGTCCCCCGGAACTGCTTGCGAAAACCATCCTTCATTTTAAATTTATCAGGGTAGACTCCATATTCCGCAAGTCCACCCGGCTTGATATCGCGGTTGAAGACAACCACCTGCGCACCCTGATTGGCAAGCTCACGCGCACCGAATAAGCCTGACGGTCCGGCCCCTATCACTGCTACAAAGTATGAATTTTGTTCGGACACACTTCCTCCTTGACGGTTTTAATACCAAGCGGGCAAATTATATTAGAAAAGCAGGGATGATACAAGTGATATATATCCTTCGGTAATCTTTGATAAATCACGATACATGTCGTTAATCTGATCGCCATGTTACGATGTCTCTGTTAGAATAAGGTGAATTGAGATGCTCATGGAGAAATTATTTTAGCCGGGAAGAGCTTTTGCCGTCCGTATTTACGTTAGGATTAAGCATCGTTTCAGAGGAGGTCGTATGACGAAACCCGATGGTAAATCAAGGCCAGTGCCCGCAGACCGCGTGCGCGCCATTTTGCATGGGATGAAGAACGAAGAATCCCCGCTGGATCGTTTGCCGAAGGCCAAACCGGTTGAGGATAAATCGGTTTCTAAAACCGTCCCTGTTCAAACTCCGCCTCCGACTGCTCCCCAAGCGCCTACTGTCAAACCCAAACCCCAATTCCTGCCAGCCTTTTGGACCATTGCCAGCATCCTCTCGATGACAGTGAATATCATCCTGATCGTGGTTCTGATCGGCATATTGTACGGCTTGGGCGGCTTGCATCTTGGTCAGATTGGGACGGGCTTGCTGGGCGGACTCTATAACAACTTTGAACGGATGGATGCCGCTCATATCAAAACGGTTATTCCCATTCAAAAAGATATCCCCGTCAGTCTCAGTGTGTGCATTAAAACAGGCACAAATGTTATTATTAATCAGGATACCACTATTGATAATGCAAAGGTGACTGTCCAAACCGGTGGGTTGAATATTCAAAATGCGTCCACTACCATTGTTATGCCCGCTAACACAAATTTGCCGGTCAATTTGGATTTGTGTGTGCCGGTCAGTACTACAGTCACGGTTGCGATGAATGTGAATGTGGATATTCCATTGTCGTCCACCGATCTCCACCCTGCGATTCTCGGCCTTGAGAACACGATTAAGCCGTGGTATTGTCTTGTTAATCCCGATGCGATTTCCATTAACAATGTACCGGTTTGCAGGTGAAAGGGTATAATCTGCGCCCATGCCTGAATTTACGAAAACCACCCTTTCCAATGGCCTGACCGTCCTGCTTAAGGAAATTCATACCGCGTCTCTGATTTCATCGTGGATGTGGTACCGCGTCGGTTCGCGCGATGAAGCGCCTCCGTTGACGGGCATTTCCCATCTGGTCGAACATATGCAATTCAAAGGCACGCCCAAATATCCTGCCTCCATGATGGATAAAGCGATTTCGCGCGATGGCGGAATGTGGAACGCGTTCACCTTTCTTGATTGGACGACGTTCTTTGAAACCATGCCCGCCGATAAAATTGATCTTGCCTTGCGCCTCGAAGCCGATCGAATGCGTCACAGCGTTTTCGATGAAAAGGAATTTGCTTCCGAGCGGACGGTGGTTGCTTCGGAACGCGAAGGCAGCGAGAACGAGCCTCTCTTCCAGTTGGGCGAAACAGTTCAGCAGGCGGCTTTCCGCGTACATTCCTATCATCACGAAGTCATCGGCGATATGGCTGACATTAAATCCATGACGCGCGACGATCTTTATCGTCATTACCGCACCTATTATGTCCCGAACAATGCGGTGATGGGCGTCGCGGGTGATTTCAAAACCAAAGAAATGTTGGGTCGAATCAAGGAATTATTTGGGAAGATTCCCTCTGCTGCGACTCCGCCTCGCTTGGCGCGGCCTGAGCCGGAACAACGCGGCGAGGTGCGGCTGTCCATTGAAGGCCAGGGCGAGACTGCTTATTTGCAGGCGGCCTATCATTTTCCGGCGGCACCGCATCCTGACTTCTTTGCACTATCCGTATTGGATAGTTTATTGGCAGGTCCGTCGAATCTGAATATGTTCGGCGGAGGCAGTATCTCGAACAAAACCTCGCGTCTCTATCGCGCTCTTGTGGATAAGGAATTGGCCGTCTCGCTTTCGGGCGGCTCGACCACAACGGTGGATCCGTTCCTCTATTACATTACATTGACGATTCATCCCAAACGGATGCCGGATGAGGCGCTTGCCGCACTGGATGTGGAACTTCGACGCGTGCAGGATGAATTGGTGTCGAAGGAGGAAGTGGCGCGGGCGATCAAACAGGCGCGCGCCAATTTTGCATATGGCATGGAAAATATTACCAACCAGGCGTTTTGGCTGGGTTACAGCGAGATGTTTGCAGACTATGGCTGGTTTCTTGCATATCTGGATAAGTTGGCGTTGGTCAAGCCAAAAGATGTGCAGCGCGTGGCGCAGATGTACTTTCGTCCACAGAACCGTGTGATTGGAACTTATCTTCCCTCAGGAAAGGGCGAAGCATAATGTGCGCTCAACGTAAATCATCGCATCCGGCCACAACTTCTTTTCCAGGACCGGAGGATATTCATCGCAGCGTTCTCTCCAACGGCATCACCATTTTGTGCCGTGCGAATTTCAACAGCCCCTCCGTCTCAATCGCTGGCTATATCAATGCCGGAAGCTTGTTTGACCCCGATGATAAATTGGGCCTGGCGGATTTTGCTGCTTCGGCCTTAATGCGCGGCACTGAAAAGCACAGTTTCGATGGTCTCTATAACGAACTCGAATCGGTGGGTGCAAGTTTGGGGTTTGATTCGGGAATCCACGCCACGGGATTTCATGGCCGCGCCCTTGTTGAAGATTTGCCGCTTTTGCTGGTTCTGCTTTCGGAGACGCTTCGCCAGCCGACCTTCCCGGAAGTGGAAGTCGAGAAGCTTCGCCACCAGCTTTTGACCGGCCTTGCCATTCGCTCCCAGGATACCTCCGATATGGCGGAATTGACCTTCGATGAGCTCCTTTTTCAGGGCCATCCTTATGCGCGTCCCGAAGATGGGTTTCCGGAAACCATCCAGGCCATTACGCGTCAGGATTTGGCGGATTATCATCGCCATGCTTTTGGGCCGCGTGGCATGGTCATTGTGATGGTCGGCGCTGTCGAGCCGAAGAAGGCAGCGGATGCCATTGGACGGGTGCTTGGCGATTGGAAGAATCGGGATCAAGTGGATGCGCTGCTCATGCCGGAGTTGAAACGGTTGGATGAAACCGTCAGGCGGCATGTAACGATTGATGGAAAATCCCAGGCTGATTTGATCATCGGCACCAATGGCCCACGCCGCACCGATGCTGACTATATGGCCGCTTCGCTGGGCAATTCCGTCCTGGGTCAATTCGGCATGATGGGCAGGGTTGGCAAGTCAGTACGCGAAAAGTCCGGACTGGCCTATTATGTGTATTCCGGCTTGAGCGCCGGCCTTGGTCCCGGTTCATGGTCGGTGAGTGCGGGCGTGAGTCCGGCAAACGTCAAGAAGGCGGGCGATTTGATCGTCAAGGAATTGAAGCGTTTTATCAAAGGCGGCGTTACCAAGGAAGAACTGCTGGACAGCCAGGCGAATTTTATTGGGCGCTTGCCGCTTTCATTGGAATCCAACGGCGGCGTGGCGGGCGCATTGATCAGTATGGAGCGCTATTCGCTTGGTTTGGATTATTATCGCCGCTATCCCGATTTGGTGAAGTCGGTCACACCCTCGGATGTCCTGAAAGTTGCACGGAAATACATTGACCCTGATCGGTTGGTTGTCGCCGTTGCGGGATCATGACTTGTGGGTCGGCATGGGATGATTTTGCGAACCGGCGTTGATCTGATTGAAATTTCCCGGGTCTCGGAAGTGATCGCGCGTCATGGCAAACATTATCTTGAGCGCATTTATACTTTTGCCGAACTCGAGCAATGCGGGAAGAATGTTGAATCGTTGGCGGGGCGTTTCGCCGCGAAGGAAGCGGTGGCGAAAGCGCTTGGCACGGGCATCGGTGAAGTTGCCTGGAAGGAAATCGAGATTCTCGGCGATGAACAAAACGCCCCGATGCTTACTCTGCGCGGAGCAGCGGAACAAAAATCAAAAGAAATTGGTATATCCACATGGGCGGTGAGTATTAGTCATAGCATGAGTCATGCTGTAGCATTTGCAGTAGCAATTGGATAAACACAACTCATTCGAGATTGATTTCGGAGACGATCCTTTTCCAAAATTCATCCCTCTCGCCCGGCACAAAGGGAGTGTACAAGGCTAGGCGGTCGGCGATTCCTTTATAACGCGCTTTCAATTCCTCGGCTAATTTCTCCGGCGAGGTGACAAGACAAAATTCATTCAGCATTTCATCGGTGATCAGCGTTGACATTTCCATCCATTCGCCTTTGGCTGCCTGTGCGGACAATTTCTCGGCGATCCCGCCCCAGCCGTAAAAGTCCATCACAGAACGGTAGGAGGGTGTGGAAGCGTAAAACGCGATCTGTGTCCGCGCAAAGTTTTCCTCTTCCGCGGATGTTGCCGCGAACGCTGTCACCGAAATGATCACGTTTTTCTCTATACGTTTTACTTTGTCCGCGCCTTCCGCAATGGATGGTAGGATCACGTCACGCAAATAACGTGGGCTATTGAATGGGTGCACGTGGAATCCATCACACAGTTCTCCCGCCAGTTTTGCCAGGCCGGTATTGACGCCGGCGATGTAGATTGGGATCAATCCTCTTCCATTCTCCCAATCTCCCGCGGAAATTGGGGAGGCAGAGGAGTGCAGAGGCGGGGGCGTAAAGAACGGCGGCATCAACGTTAACTTGTAATACTCGCCGCGGAAATTAAACTTCGTACCATTTTGCCATGTGTCCCATAAGGCGCGTATGACTTGGATTTGCTCGCGCAGTTTCCCCGTCACCGATTCAGGCCATTGCATTCCAAAGCGCCGTTCGATATGCGCTTTAACTTGTGTGCCAAGGCCTAGAATGAATCTCCCATTGGATTGTGCGGCCAAATCCCAGGCGGTGTAAGCCAGCGTGGCGGGCGAACGCGCGAACGAAACGGCAATGGCCGTGCCAAAGTTTAGTTTCCGGGTATGTTCTGCGATCAACGCACACGGGAGGAATGGGTCGTGCTGGGTCTCGGAAGTCCACAAGGCATCGAAGCCGATTTCTTCGGCGGCTTTGGCAATCGCAGGGACATCCTTCAATGAAACGGGTGGAAGCGAAGCATCGAATTTCATAATTTTATCTCCACGGTAAAGTCAGACTCTATGTTCTCCGCGTCTACTCTTTTAACAAATACGCCATGATCCAATTTGTGGTTGCAATCAGCGCCTCGGTGTGCGTACGTTCGTAATTGTGAGAGGCATCCACGCCGGGACCGATCAACGCCACGGCCACATCGCCGCCCGCACGCCAAAAGGCTTCGCCGTCCGAGCCATAGTAGGGATAAATATCTGTCTTAAAAGGAATCCCGCTTTCGTCCGCGATGAGACGCAGTTTGTTGCTTAGTCCGTGATGATATGGCCCGCCGCTGTCTTTGAGACACAGCGTGGCGTGGAATTCGTCCGACTCCTGTCCTTCGCCCACCGCGGCCATGTCAACCGTAACCAGCTCCTGCGTTTCCGATGGAATTCCTGCCGCCGCGCCGTGACCGACTTCCTCATAATTGCTGATGAGGAAAGTGACATCCTGCGCCGGATTTTGACCGGACTCGGCTAAAGATTTGATCGCCGCCGCGAGGGCTGCGACACAAGCTTTATCGTCGAGAAACCGCGAGCGGACAAATCCGTTCGTCACTTCGACGCGCGGGTCGAAAGCGACAAAATCCCCGATGTTGATTCCCAACTCACGCGTTTCTTTTTCAGATGATGTGCGTGCATCGAGGCGGATTTCCATGTGATCCTCGTTGCGTTTTGTCTCGCTGGCCTTCGCGCCGTAAACGTGCACCGAGGCCGCGTCGATCAATAGCGAGCCGCGCATCTTTTTGCCGTTCGATGTGAATACCCAACAGCCTTCGGTTTCAACGCCATTGAGAAGCAGCCCGCCGATGCGCGTGATCTTGAGCCGTCCATTGGATTTGATCTCCTTGACCATTGCGCCGAGCGTATCCACGTGTGCGGTTAATGCGCGCGGTGAATCGTCTTTCCTGCCTTCCCATTTTGCGACCAGCGCGCCTTTGCGCGTGCGACTGAGTTTGAGTTGTTTGAATGTGGAAAGTTCTTTTTCGACAAATGCAATTGCATCATCCGTTCGTCCGGTAGGCGAAGGGATGTTGAGAAGCTTGACGAGAAAATCTACGAGATGACCGGTATCAATATTTGGAAGGGATGACATTTATTTTTCCTTTGATTTAAAGGCATGCATAGATCTTGAGAGATGGGATGTTATGAACGAGGAGTAATTTTCAGTTTTTGATTTTGCAGACCCTCGAATTTTGAAATTGTCTTGCGCCAATCTTCTGGCAGAGAGATTGGCTTCTGATTGTGATAATCGAATGTGACCGCTACGATCTCGCCTTTTGCCATTTCTTTTCCGCTGGCATGATTCACGATGTTTTGTTCGATGATCATGGATTTGTTGCCCAGCTTGGATGTCCGCACGCCCACTTTAACTTCATCGCCGTAGTGGATGGGCGCCAGGAAGGCGATGTGTGCGTCGGCCAGGATGATGCCGATGTCCATAAAGGATTGGTTCTGGGTAAACAGGCCCAAATGGATGAGATAATGGACGCGCGCTTGTTCGAAAAAAGTCAGATATTTGGCGTTGTTGAGATGCCCCTGGGGATCGAGATCGCCGTAACGAACTTCGATGGGATGAAAGAATTTGAATTCGGACATGCGGTGATTATACCGTTTGCGGTATTACTTATCTTACGCAGAACGTCCCGAAGGCTTTCGTAATTCAGACAAGTTTTTGCCAAAACCTCCGTGCCGGGAAATATGCACTAGAAAACTTGTGCTATACTCGGCTTATGCCGCCCATCATTCGCGCTTCTGATATTGGAACGTATCTCTATTGCCGCCGCGCCTGGATGTATCGGAAGGATGGGGTGGAATCAGAGAACCGCGCCGAGATGGCGACCGGCACGGAACTCCATCGCCGCCACGGGCGCAAGGTCCTGGCGGCGGGTTTGCTCCGGGCTTTGGGCCTGGTACTGCTCTTGATCGCCATGATTCTACTGGTGATCTATCTCACCAATTCCTTTTTGAAATAAGGAGGCGATATGTCCGCGTTGAACCGCATTGCATTTTTTCAAAACCGGCGGGATGAAGTCCCCAATCAGGAATTGGCTAAAGAACTCGCCGCACATAAGGATAAAGCCGGTATCCGCGAAATTGCCGAACATCTCTGGGACAAGGATAAAAA
>PMLN01000298.1:0-9648 GCA_003158885.1 Anaerolineae bacterium | reverse complement strand
GTTGGCGCGCGCCGCTTCCAAAAACGAGAAATACAATAAAGCCATCTTTCCCTATTTACTCGCACATTTAAAGACCTGCCGCCCAAAGGAAGTTCCCCAGCATTCCGAAAAGACTCTTCCAGCGGTGAACGCCTCCAATGCGACCGCCTTCATCAAGGTTCTTGAAAAAAGGATGGAGGATTTATCCGGCGCGGGTTTGACTCGCGTCAAGAAAGTCCTCAAGCAAACGCAGGCCGTTTCATAGTCCGCTTGCATTTTACACTTTGCGTTTACCTTATGCTTTACTTCGCCCTGGCACTCATTCTCTTCGCCCTTATCTTTTTTTGGCAGTCAGGCCGTCAGCGGCGGCAGGCTGGTCTGCCCGGCGGGCGTGTCATCTACACGGATACGCGTGCCTGGGGCGAAGTGGAGAAGCCGTTATTCAATAACGAACTCGGTTTGACGGGCAAGCCGGATTATCTGGTGGAACAAANNTGGCTGCCTATTGCCTGCTGGTCGAAAAGACCTATGGCAAACGCCCTCCCTATGGCATCCTCCATTATCCCAGCCGTGACTTTGCTGTGGATTACACGGCACGGCTTGAATCGGCCTTGCTGGATCAACTGGCCGAGATGCGGCGCGACGAACTTCGTAACAGCGTTCCGCGCTCGCACGAGGAGGCCGCGCGCTGCCGCCGCTGCGGGTTCAAAAAAGTGTGCGATCAAAGTTTGGTTTGATGCCAACTCAAAGTATAATATTTCATATGCCCGACTCATTCGTTCCCAAAAAGCCCGTGATCGTCACATATCCGCGTGTGGCCGATTCCCATGCCGAGGCGGATTTGATCGTGGCGTTTCTAAAAGCCAAAGGCTTCGACGCGCCGTGCGGATCGCTTTACGATGAAGGGCTTCGAACGCGCCTGAAGAACAAAGAATTCGATGTCTTGATCGCGGTCGGCGGTGATGGCACGATGCTGCGCGCCGGACACTTGTGCGCGCCGAGCGGCGTGCCGATTTTGGGAATCAATTTTGGACGGCTTGGATTTTTGATTCAAGTGGAACGCGGGGAATGGCGCGAGATGCTGGAGCGCTTGTTCAAAGGCGAAGCCTGGCTTGAACATCGCATGATGTTATACGTTCAGCATATCCGTGCCGGTGAGATGCTTGGGAACTGGCACGCTCTTAATGAGGCGGCGGTTAGCCGCGGCGCCAATCTGAAATCCATTCATTTGACTGCCAGCGTGGACGGGCGTTTGCTCACCTCCTATGTTTGCGACGGCCTGATCGCTTCGACCGCGACCGGTTCAACGGCCTACGCGCTCGCCGCCGGCGGACCCATTCTTCCGCCTGATTTGCGGAATATCCTGCTCGTCCCGATAGCCCCTCATCTCTCTGTGGACCGCGCCGTGGTTCTCTCGGAAGGTTCATCGGTCAGCATTCTGGTAAGAAGCAAGAATACGGTCATCAGCGTGGATGGTCAGGCGCCCATGCCATTGGCGGAAGACGACCACGTGGATATCAAGGCCGGGGAATACACGGCACAGTTCGTGCGCTTCGGCGATCCCGGCTATTTTTATCGCAATTTGAACGAGCACATGAACACGCCGCAAATATAAGATGTGCAATAAAATTACTTTGGATGACCTGTCGTTGCGGGCCGCTTTTTTGCGGCGAAACAATCTCCTGTTCAAATTGGGGGATTGCTTCTCGAAGACTCCCAATGAAATCCTAATGATTAGGACTATTCAATGACTGACGAAACGCTCTATTGCTACATTCATCCGAACCGTCCCACCACCCTGCGCTGCAACCGTTGCGAGAGGCCGATCTGCACGGAGGACGCCGTGCTGACCCCGACCGGTTATCGCTGTAGGAATTGTGTGCGCGAACAGCAGAAGAAATTCGACACCGCGCAATGGTATGACTATGTGGTGGCATTTATCGTGGCGGCCGTTGGTTCTGGTATCACCAGTGTGCTGGTGTTCTTTGCCAGTCAATTCTTTTTTGGGATTTTGGTTTTGTTCCTTGCACCCGGCGCGGGCGTGGTCATTGGCAACATTATTTTGCGTTTCATCAGGAAAAGAAGGTCACGCGCCCTTTTCTTGACCTCTGCGGTTGGCATCGTCGTTGGCGCCGTACCGGCCTTATTACTATTTGCTCTGCCTATATTATTGGCATTGATATATGGTAGTCTCGGCGCGGGGCTGGGTGCAATTCTGCCCGCCATCTGGGAAGTCGTTTATTTGTTTATGGCTGTTCCCGCCGCGTACACGCAAATCTCCGGCATTCGCATTGGTGGATAATGCTTACTGAACTTCACATCCAGAACTTTGCCATCATTGACAGGCTCGATCTAAAGCTCGGTCACGGACTCATCATCCTGACCGGTGAAACGGGCGCGGGTAAATCCATCATACTCGATGCGGTCGAGATGCTGTGCGGCGGAAGAGCGGATGCGAGTGTGATCCGCACCGATTCGGATGCGGCCATGGTCGAGGGCATGTTCCATCTCAATGGGCCTGAAAAGGAAGCGGCGCACGAAATCTTAAAGCGCGAAGAATTATTGGATGACCCGGATTATTTGACGATGACGCGCGAAGTCCGGCGCGAAGGCCGCAACATCGCACGCGTCAATGGCCGGATGGTGAGCGTATCGCTGTTAAAGGAATTGGGCGCGGTGTTGGTTGATATTCACGGCCAATCCGAACACCTCTCCCTGCTCGATCCGCGCGCCCACCTGGGTTTGCTGGATCGTTATTCGGATGTGGTCAAGCCGCTGGGCGATTACCGCCAGACCTATCATAAATTATTGGACCTGCGCCGTGAGTTGAATGAGATTCGTGAGGCGCAGGCCGATGCCGACCGCCGCGTCGAGATGCTGACGTTCCAGGCTGAGGAGATCGAAGCCGCCCGGCTCAAAACCGGCGAAGATGAAGACTTGCGCAAGGAACGCGACCGGCTGGCGAATGCCGAGTCGTTGGCGCAATACGCGCAGCATGCCCTTGAAGTCCTGGATGAAGGCTCGCAGGATTCTGTTCCCGCCAGCGATTTGGTGGGTCAGGCGGCGCAGGCCCTGGCCGGACTGGCAAAGATTGACAAGGCCCATGAGGAGCTGGCAAATGTGGCCGCCTCACTGGAAGATACGCTGGCCGAATTGGTTCGCAGTTTGCGCGATTATTTGGATGCAATTGAATTCAACCCGAAGCGCCTGGATGAAGTCGAAGAACGCTTGAATTTGATTCACAATCTCGTGCGCAAATATGGCGGTTCGATCCCGTCTGTGCTTGCCTTCGGCGCGGACGCCCGTAAACAGTTGGAAAAAATTTCCAACGCCAGTGAACGTATCGCTGCGCTCGAAGCAGAAGAAGATAAGCTGCTTCAGATGTTGTCGAAGCAAGCCATCGCACTTTCCGCGAAACGCAAATCCGCCGCACAAAAATTGGGCCAGGCCATTGAGGTCGAACTCGATGACCTGAAGATGGCCGCCGCGCGCTTCTCTGTGGATTTCCAAACGCGTCCCGACCCGAACGGTATTCCGCTTGCGGATGGCTCCCGGGTTGCCTTTGATCAAAACGGGCTTGACCGTGTGGAGTTCCTCGTGGCTCCCAATCCCGGCGAAGGCCTCAAGCCGCTGGTCAAAATTGCCTCCGGCGGCGAGACCTCGCGTTTGATGCTGGCGTTGAAGAATATTTTGGCGAGCGCCGACCAGATCCCCACACTGATCTTCGATGAAATTGATCAGGGCATCGGCGGGCGTGTGGGCATGGTGGTCGGGTTCAAACTCTGGCACCTTGGACGCAACCATCAGGTCTTTTGCGTGACCCATTTACCGCAACTGGCCGCCTTTGGCGACGAGCATTATCAGGTGCAGAAATTGATCCAGGGCAATCGCACGTTGACGCGCGTCGAACGTTTGCAGGGCGAGCCGCAGTTGCTTGAACTCTCGCAGATGCTGGGCGAGGTCGGTGAAGGTACTCTGCGCTCCGCTCATGAGTTGACCCAGGTGGCGCGGCAGATGATCAAGAACGCAAAGTGAATCCGAACGAGGGGATATTCATCTATTCCCGGATTTCATTGCGAGGAGCCGTAGGCGATGTGGCAATCCCAACTAACCTTCAGACAATCAATTGCTTGAAAACACGAGATCGCCACTCTGAAAGAACACAAGTGCAGGCGAAACCCTATACAGACCTTTCAATGGCATAAGAGATTTATGTAGCAAAGAAGAGGAGTATCTAAATGACCACCGATCCATTCTTTCGTATGATCGTTGACGATATCTTTAGCATTCGCAATCGCGGCACGGTTGTGACCGGAAAGATCGAAGGGGGCACATTGCGAGTTGGCGACGAGGTGGCGATCCAGGGAAAAAACGGGGAAAGAAAAGCAATCGTTACAGGAATTGAGATGTTTCGCAAGACATCCAGTCAAGCCAATACAGGAGATAATGTGGGGATTTTGTTCAAGGATATTTCCAAGCAGGATGTACAACGCGGCGATGTGATCCTCGCTCCCGGTTCTGACTTTACTTGGAAACCGTGATTCATTGCGAGCTATGAAAGTATGCCGAAGGGTATAATCATCCCATGTCGAATCCTATTTTAGAGCTTCCCTTCATTCTCGAAACGCGGCGCAATCACGCCCTTGAACATGCCACGCTTCATGTTCTGGCGGAGAAATACACGACCCGCTCCATGGCCGGGCATTCCAACCCGACCGGTTTTTTCATCCTTGGCGATCTTCCCACCGAGGATGTCCAATCCGCGGTAGCTCAGGCATTAACTCGTCTGCGGGCGGGCGAAAGTAACCTTGCCATCCATCCGGGCTGCGGCACCAACTTCGCCACCACTTTGCTCCTCGCCGGGACCTTCGCCTGGCTCGTGCTTCGAGGTGGTAAATCCACCTTTAGCCGGATCGTCCGTATTCCCTTCGCAGTCCTCTTTGCATTTCTCGGCGTTTTGATCAGCCAGCCGCTTGGCCCGATCATCCAGCAAAAGATCACCACCGATGCCGAGATGGGCAATCTGCAGATTGTGGAAGTGCGCCCGTCCCTGCGAGGGCGCCTCACCGCGCATCGTGTGATCACAAAGTGATTTAACACAATTACAAAATGATTAAACACGAAGGACACTAAGGACACGAAGTTTTTAAGTTGTCCCCACAGATTAGGTTTGGTAAGTCGAGGGTAAATCGTTTATGACCGGACAAAAGAAACTTTATCTGCCTATTCCAGCAGAGACCGAGCACGTCGGAAAAATCGTGCTGGATGCCGCATACAAAGTTCACACCGTTTTGGGACCCGGCTTGCTCGAGTCTGTTTATGGAACAGCGGTGAAGCATGTTCTCGAAAAAAGTGGTGTGCTGGTAGAAACAGAGGTAAAACTTCCCATTGTATTTGAAGGCGCAAAACTTGAATCGGGATTGCGCCTGGATATGCTGATTGAAAAATGCGTGATTGCAGAACTTAAGTCTGTTGAAACCATGAACCCGGTTTATGAAGCGCAATTGATGACATATCTTCGTTTGAGCGGTGTCCGTCTTGGCTTCCTTATCAACTTCAATGTTCCACATCTCAAAGACGGAATCAAACGGATGGTTGTTTAAACAAAGAGCAAATAGACACCAAGTTTTTTTAAACCTTTGTGTACTTCGTGTCCTTTGTGTTTAGAATGAATTATGCCTAACATTGTTTTCCTCTACGGCAATGACGAATTCGCCATCACCCGCCGCCTGGCGGAATTCGGCTCGATCTTCACCGATCCCACCAGCGCGGACATGAACACCGCGTGCCTCGACGCGCGTACCATGAGCGAAGACGAACTGAACAATGCCGTCAATGCCATGCCGTTTCTCGCAGGTCAAAGATTGGTATTGCTGGCCAATCCGTCGGCGAGATATAACAAGCCGGACGCACGCAAGAAGTTCCTGGAATTCATCGGGAAGATTTCCGAAAGCACGCGGCTCGTGATCTATGAATCTGTTTTGCCGAAGGAAGCCGAAAAACACTGGCTGAATAGATGGGCTGAAAAAACAAAACTCGCACAGACACAGGCGTTCATGCTCCCGCGCCTAAAAGACATGAACGGCTGGGTTCTCAATGAAACCAAACGCCAGGGCGGGCAAATGGATCAAGCCGCGGCTGCCAAACTGGTCGAAATGGTCGGCGTGGAGACGCGCCAGGCCGCGCAGGAAATATCGAAATTGCTGGCCTATGTGAATTGGGCGCGCCCGGTCAAGGTCGCGGATGTGGAAGCGGTCAGCATCGTTACCGCTGAACCGGATATCTTTGCGATGGTGGATGCCCTGGCATCCGGGGATGGAAAGTCCGCGCAAAAATTATTGCATCGCCTGCTGGAGAATGAAGATGCGTTCAGTGTGTGGGGGATGGTGGTGAGACAATTTCGTTTGGTATTGCTGGCGCGTGAAGTGCTGGATGCGCACGGCGGAGTGAACGAAGTGACCGCTGCTTTGGGCGTTCATCCGTTTGTGGCCGGGAAGGTGGCCGGCCAGGCCAGACGTTTTTCCATGACGGCGCTGGAAAAGATTTATCATAAACTGCTGGAGATTGACGAAGCGGCAAAAACGAGCCAGGTCACACTCGACCTGGCTCTGGAAACGTTGGTTGTTGAACTGACCGCCTGATTATTTCGCCTTCTAAACCGATTCTGCCGATAAGATGTTCTTCGTGCTGACGAGTCCATCCAGATTGTCCCGGATGTAGTAATACACGATATATTGAGCGCCCGGTATCATGGCTTCAGCCAGGCCAGGTTCAGCCTGGAAGTTCCTGCCGCCGATGTTAAGTGTATGAATAATAACATCCGGACGGTTATTAAGGTCATACGTTTGCCGGCTGTTGATGTTGGCAACCCCTTGAACCTTGGCCAATCTGAACTGGTGTTTTGAAGAAGACCCATTGATCAGGTATCTCACGCCGATCCCGCCCCAAACCAGCGGCCAGATACAGCCAAAGCTGAGGCCAAATGCGATTCGAAAGCCCCAATCCGGATTTGCTATTCCCGCTGCAACGGCAATGACCAATCCAATCAGGCCAATGAACAGGAAAATATAAGCGCCGAGATTCTCCGTTATCCCCCCGGATTTTGAATCCTTGATCATGCGCGCCTTTTGTTTTTCCGTGAATTGGCCGTTTTGATTGGCTTGCAAGTCGGCCGCGTCGAATTGAAAATAATTTTTCAGTTTTTGTTCTTCCATTTTAGCCTCCAAGTAAAGTTATTTTGCTTTTGAAATCAATTCTGCGGAGAGGATGTCGTTTTCACTGCCTTCCGTGTAATAAACCGCGTAGTTATCGCCCTGCATCATGATATCTGCAAGTTCAGTGAATTGCCGATTTCAGTTGGCCTGATCGAATTTGAAATAACTCATCAATTGCTGGTCTGTCAAGGTTTCCTCCGGGATTGCCTTTAAATAATGATCCTTCAAGGAGGAAAGTATACATTCCTCCCTTCATATTCAAAATCACACTTTGGTACTGATTGTGTTTATAGACTCAAACAAGCCTCGGCCGCCAGCCAGAATAGGTTTTCGCGGATATCGTAACGCTCCACCCAGTCGCGGTCGCTCCATTCCTCTCCGCTGAGATCGTCGCCGCCATAAAGCACCTGGCCGAGGATCACCTTTCGGAATTCCGCCACCGCCATCAAACTGGCGGCCTCCATCTCGACGGTCAGGCAGCCCTCGTTTTTCCGCAAGGCAACTTTTGCGGATGTTTCGCGGTACGGCGCGTCGGTTGTCCATGTTTTTCCGGTGAGATAAGGCAGGCCTTTTTGCTTCAGCGCCGTTTCGAGCGCGGCAACGCCCTGCGGATTTGCCGTTACTTCGCGGCTGGGAGGCAGATAATGGTACGAAGTTCCTTCATCGCGAACCGCGCCGGAAACCACGATCAAGTGCCCGACTGCAATTTCTTTTTCCAACACCCCGCATCCGCCGCAAACGATGAACTTGTGGCAGCCATGAGCGATCATGTCTTCGAGGATTCCAGCCGCCATTGGTGCGCCGACGCCGGGATGAATGAAACCCAGCCGTTTGCCCTGATATTCGGTCTCGTAAAGATGGTGCGGCCCGTCCTCCCATCGATGGGTGGCAACAATTTTGGCCTGCTTTTCTTTGACGACTTTTTCGATGACCTCCCTGAAAAAACAAATGACGCAATGCTCTGGCACATCCAGTAATTTGTAAACACGGGCTGGTTCGATCATGGCTTCGCGTGCCGGGTCGAATTCCAGGATGGGATGGGATGAAGGCTTCATTAGAAAAGTTTCTCCTGGTGAGGCTCGTCCGCTTCATCGAGCCCGTGCCAGCCGTATTTCTTTAAATCCACTTTATCATTGACAAATACAATGCCTTCTCCTTCGAGAAGCATGCGTTGTTTCTCTGCCCCTGGGCGTTCGCTGATCTTGCCCTGCGAATTGATCACCCTCTGCCACGGCACATCGTCAGGACAGGCTGCCATCGCACCGCCCACCCAGCGCGGGCCGAAGGCTTTGTAGGATTCGAGGTCAACGCCGTTGGGCGCCGGCAGCATCAACGCGATCTGCCCATAGGTTGCCACTTTGCCGCGCGGCACCTGCCGCGCCAGCGCCCATACTCGCTGGTTGAATTCCTGTGGGTTGGGAGGGGAAGTGAATTGCATAAAGCCTCCTGACTGTGGACGATGAACCATGGAGGAAGGTTGTGCCCGGTCGATTGTCCATCGTCCACGTTCTATCCTGCAAATGTTCCGCCTTGTGCCTGTTTCTCGATCAGTTGCTTCGAAGCGCTGAACTTCATTTCGACTTCGATGCGCTGGAAGTACTTGCTGCTGCCCATCAATTCTTTGTGGATGTAATAGACATTGCCCGCATCTTCATATTCCATGCTCAGGTCATTGTTTAAATTGATGCGACCTTCAATGACCTCGCCGCAGCGATTGCATTTGACCGTGAAGGAATAGGAGTTGGAGTGCGGTGCGGGCGATGAACCGGAAAACAGCTTCTTGAGGAAATTCATCTTATGCCTTCAGGATCGATTCGATGGTATTCAATTCGGCCTGTTCGAACTTCAGTTTGTCCAGCGCGGCGAGATTGTCTTCCAACTGTTTGACGCTGCTTGCGCCGATCAGAGCGGATGTTACGGCGGGTTTCCGCAGTACCCAGGCAATCGCCATCTGCGCCAGCGATTGCCCGCGTTGCTTTGCGATCTCATTTAGCTTCTGGATCTTCGGCAGGTTCTTTTTCACATCCTCCGGTGTCAGCCACACGCGTTCGGTTTTGGTGGCGCGTGCCCCGCTTGGGATCCCGTTCAAATAACGGTCGGTCAACTGTCCCTGCGCGAGCGGCGAGAAAACGATACAGCCGATCCCCTCCTCGGTCAGTACATCCAGCAAGCCGTCTTCGACCCAGCGGTTCAACATGCTGTAACTAGGCTGGTGGATCAGGCACGGGGTGCCGAGTTGTTTGAGGATTTGCGCCGCACGCCGCGTCTGTTCGGGGTTGTAGTTGGAGATGCCGACATACAGGGCCTTGCCCTGCCTGACGGCGGAATCAAGCGCACTCATCGTTTCTTCGAGCGGCGTATCGGGGTCGGGACGGTGGCTGTAGAAAATATCCACGTACTCCAGCCCCATGCGTTTGAGCGATTGATCCAGGCTTGCCAGCAGGTATTTGCGCGA